>JAFCZU010000067.1 GCA_019314185.1 Deltaproteobacteria bacterium
TGTCAGTGATGAAAAATGCCTTACGTACACACATCTCTGATTTTTAAGGGTATTTATGTGCTTTCCATGATGAGGTGTGGCAATAATAGCGTTACACTATTTGCATCTTATTATGCTTATGTCGTGATTTCGGATCACAGAGCGCCTTGATACGCTCAGGTTCCCGGGTTGGATTGAAAAAACACAATACTGTTTTGCAATCAGGCAATGAAACCCAATATCCCTCAAACTCATTATGAAGATCTGTCAGATCCCGGTCTGAACTTCCGGCAAGCGCCTCAAATGCCATATTTAGAGCTTTATGTAATACCGCCTCCGGTTGTTTTACATCGATAAACGTGCCGGCACCTCTGGATGTATAACAGACTTCTCCCTTGTAATTCACATGATTATGGAAATCGTGTTGTTCGGGGTTAGATAGGTGAACATAAGGTAGCTCACTAGGAAATTCTTTAGGTTCACTGATGATGAGTTCGTACTCAAGGTCGCCAACTTGAGCGGTAACGGCGAAAACCCTTGATTGGGGCAGAAAATATAAAATTCTGCCAGATAAATTGTGGAGGGCTATTTCTGCAACAGAAATGATGTTTGGATGTATATTGAGCGAGGTTTCAAAGTTAAACGGTTTCACATCATGCGCTCCCTCCTGCGGGGGCGAACCCAGACATAGCTGCTATTTTAGCTGTATCCTTTCTCTCAGGAACTGGAAACTCGTCGCCAAACTGCTTTTGCAGGAGCTTACAGGCTTCATCTTCAAGGTCTTCGTTATTTGCATTCCTCAAAGCATCTCGAAGTTCTTCAAGTTTTTCCTTGAAGGTCTGCATATGGGTTTCGGTCATCTTGTCATTAAGGTCAGTATACGGTTCAACGGGCAGGTCGATAGTCAACCAACCGTAAACATCAAAATTGTTCAGCATGGCTTCTACTAAAGAAAACAGAGCGCTCAAATCCTTATCCTCGCCGGTAAAAGCATCCCTTTCCGGGCGGAACCAATAGTAGGCAGAGCAAGTGAGGCCAATACTAAAAGGTTTCCCGGAGATCAATTTTTTATCACGCCACCGTTTGAGGTAACGAATACATCTGCGCATTTGTGCTCTATCATTATCATCATTAAAATGGTTTTTGATTTTATCGATTAAGCCCTTTGGATCGGACTTTTCGTAGTAACTGTTCTCTGAATCAGAAAATTCTTTGCCTTTGGCAAGGTCTAAAATTTCTTCTCCTGATCGTTTGGCGTAGATGGCTAGATCCACATGATAATCAACTTCCTCATTTTTGATATATTCCACGGTAACGCAGGATTGCCTGATACGTATGGACCTGTTTCCGTGCGTAAGGGCATTCTTAACAATTTTTTTTAGTTCGACAGGATTATCATAATCATCACTCGTGCAATCGAACACTATACCAACATCAATGTCGTAATTACCGTCCTTTGGATAAGTTCCGGTATGCATTGCATAGCTGCCTTGGTCGAATTTTTCAAAGGCAGGCGCATTTTCATCAATATTTTCTTTAAGGTTTTTTAACAGAATATCCCGTTTGTCACGCAATGTTTGGGCTTCATCGAAGTTGCCGAGCTTAATCTTATCGTGAAATTTGAGGAAATATTCTTGCAGATTAGGCATTAAGTTTCTCCTTATTTTGTTAGAGCCAATTTTTTGCTAAGTAGTAGATCAGAAGTGTTTGATGCCGCCTTTGGATGGATTCGTATCCAATTAGACATAAATAGCTCATTTCAAAGTTACAATTTTATAAAAAATAAGTCCGCTGATGTGAATTGTCAAGGGACAGAGGCACAATTTATTGTGGGATAGCAGGCAAAAAACACAATATGTGGTATAGAAGTATAAATGGCCGCCATCGCCAGTAGGCGGCGAAACATTAATACGTGTTTGGGGCTATTGTCGTGTCATGCGTGAAATATCGTATCAGGCACTCGTCATTCCCACGAAGGTGGGAATCCATTATTTCTGGCTACTTTGGCGCTTCTGGATTCCCGCTTCCGCTTGTCTGCATGCATCGCACAGGCAGGCGGGAATGACGGTCGTCTTTGCGACATTATACAGATGACAGAACACTATGTTTGCCCCTTTCTTCTCTTTTGTTATTAGTTATTTTTCTTTTCGCTCTCTGGTTGATGATTCAATATATTCGTTCAGAATTTAAAAGCTTAGAGCGCTGGCTATTTCCTTTTACTCTTCCTATCAGGCCTTTGTGTCAATGCCGATCCAGCAACACTTTTAGCTTTTTTTGAGGTTTTCTTACTTTTTAAGAGTTTAGAAGCAATTTTGCCGACTCTTTTAGAAGTTCTTTCGTTTTTTGCCATTTTCTCACCTCCCGAATTAGTATTAAACGGTCTCCATAGTGTATCTACTTTTTCTACGATTGCTTTGGTATTATAAACGATAGCAGGTAACACTTAATATTGATTTATATCTTTTTCAGGAGGTTTTGGTTCAAAAGCCGGATAGTGATTACGTCTTGGCTCACATTGAAAAGGCGGGTTAAGTCAAAAATGGATTTGGTATGGTTCAACGAACGTTTTAATGGTTCCAAAGGCACAAGTAATTCTCCAGAAAATTCATCGGCCTCCCTGTTGCAAGTTTTTATCTCTTTGTGCGACAATTCAAACTCTGGCAGGTGCTTTAACAGATAATGTCCTAACTCATGGCCCAATGAAAATCTTTGTCTGTGCTCATGATGGTTTTTATTGAGCCCAATCAGCATATTGTCAGGATAGATAATAGCCGAATGATGATCGGCCATACTATCGAGATTCTCAACATGAAATCCAAGGTATTTGGTTATATCTATGATCGGCACTTCATACTCAATTTTGGATCCCGTTGCGCTTTTGAATCTTTCCAATAAATTTCGCGCGTGATTTCTTGCAAAGCCAACTCTTTTTTTCTCATATATTTGTTCAATCATCCCAATTTTTCCTGAAGCTTTTTCAAATAGTTTTCGATCTCTGGATCGGACGTTGCATCCGCCCTTCTATCGTTCGACTTAAGGATGAGTTCCTTCAGTGCCCTATCCATATCGCCTATTTTAGATTCTGGCATTCTATGCCTATCATCATATCTTGCAGATGTCTTGTGAAGCTGGGGTTGCATTTTAAATAGCTGGTACGATTTTCTGATTAATGCTATCGCGATTTGCGCTCTTAGACCAATTGTGCGTATAAGACATGCCATCTCATCCGGTGTGAAAGCTAAGGGCGAAATCCGATCATCTTCAAGCATCATCAGCTTTTTGGGGTCTATTTGTATTTTCGTTGCAAAATCATGGGTATCTGATTGTTCCTTTATTTTCGTAAGTATAAGATACTCTCCGATCGAATTGAGTTTTTCAGGGCTTTGAAGCCTCTTTTTGGTTTCTTTCAACTCCCTTTGCCGATTTTCCAGTCTTGCTATGGTTTTCTTCCTGACTGCATTGGAAATTACTCTTTCTGGATTGTTATCTATCAAATAATCTATGACCCTATCATCTGGGGGCAACTCTCCCATTTTGATAAGTGATTTCAGTAAAACATCCATTTTATCCTTTTTCTGTTCCATACCGGATCACGCACCTTCCGTTTCTATAAGATATTTTTCCAACCTTTTCTTTAGTCTGCTGTAATAAACTTTTACATGTGCGAAAGGGATTCCAACCCATTGTGCTATTTCTTGATGGGGATATCCGTCCGCACACGCATTTAATATTATTTGACTTTTCTCATCAAGAGCATCTAAGAATTCTCTCACTTTTGGTGCCAATGGATGATCTTCAGGTTTTGGTGAGAAATAATCATTGAAGATTTTTCTGTCCAGTTCTAATTGAACACTGCTTAATGTTCCGTTGTGAGTTCCGGAAGGATCGTTATCTAAGGATTGAATTTGCATATGTTCAGCTATTTTGTCATCTTTTCTCAGACGATCAATACACAGCCGGCTGAAAATGATAAAGACCCAGTTTTTAAAACTCTTCTCCGACTTTAATTCAAACGAATCAATTTTCTCAATAACACGCATAAAAGTATCATCTATAAGTTCGAGCAGATCGTGATCATTTAAGGTCTTAAACTGCCTTCGTCCCCAGTAACAAAGTCGATCTTGGTAATTCTCAACTAAATGTGTGATGCCAAGAGAGCTGTCCCTTTTCAACTCATCAACAATTAATGAATTCTGAATTTTCAAATTAGGCCCTCAACATAAATAACGTCTTTAGGTTACAATAGAGCTGTGACGGTCGGATAATCGAAGCGTTTGATTTGCACTAAACCTCATAAACCTTCAACACCTCATCCCCATAATGATTAATGACCTTGACGGCGATCTTTCCTGTGGTGGGTGGATCAAAGGGGCGGCTCATTGTGGTGTAGAGAGAAGACCATGCCTCTTCGTTGATTTCAGCTTTTAGCGCGCGTTTTAACTTGTCATAGGGCTGATCCGCGCCGGTGAAATAGGCGTGGCGGACAAAAAAGCTCTCTTCGTTGTAGTCGGTATCTATGAACCAGCAGGCAATGTCTTCGGTTGAATGACTGCGTATCTGACCTGTGGTCGGGTCGTAAACATCCACCCCCTTTACTTCAATAGTGATCTGGCCGCCTTTTATCTTCTTTATCTTGAGGTCAGGCTCGCCGAAGACCATGAAGAGGTTTCCAGCGCCCGTCTTTTTGAGGAGTTCATCTCCCATGCTGAGGTCAGGATTCATTCGGGCTGGAAGCACGGTTAACTGTCCATAGCGTTTGGCTTCTTCTGACACATGCGGATCAAAGGCGAACCCGCATATAATCAACGTGTCGAATCCCACCCCTTTTACTGCTTCTTTGGCCGCCTCCTTGACCAGCACAGGCCCTACCGTGCCATGTTCCGGTCCAATTGAAACGGCCACACGACGAACCGCTCCGTCTTTTTCTGTGTATTCCCCTTCGGCTTGAATCCATGTCCCAGCGTATGTTTCCAGACGGTCGAAATGAAGCCGTTCGTTCTTGATTGTGTTCTGAACTCCCGCTTTCTTCAGGTTTTCCAGGATCATAGTCTCAAACTGATCTGAACCGTGTGACTTGCGTCCCTCCTTTTCGGATACGGGTATTTCCTCGTCAGTGGACAGCACCCTGTGAGGTGACAGGCTCTCCACTGTGAATGGGCCTGTAACCCTGATGCGTTTTTTGTCTTCATAGGGTTGATCAAAAAGAGTTTCCTGGTCAGCATCGCGGGAAATGGATCTGTCTATTTCTTCCTGACGTCTCTTTTGAAGAGTCCACCATTCTTTATGGAGTTTTCCGGCTTCTTTGGGCCATGCCTTGTCCGTCTCTCTGGGGATTTCCCACTCTTTCCACGTTTTTTTAAGCGAGCCATTCAGTTTTATCCTGACAGTCTCCAGTTTTTTCTGCCATTTGGCGTAGATGGTATCAATTTCAGAATTGTTAGCAATGGCCTTAAGGGTTATATGCGGCACCCGTTTATAAACAAATCCCTTCTTGATATCGTTTTGTGTCTTGTATTCGGGCGGCACCTTGCCGGTAATCTCCATTTCTTTTTTGATGCCTTCGGAAGAATCCGCCAAGTAATAATAAGGGTATTTGGCGGCCATAAGTCTGGTGCGGGCCAAGGCAAGGGCCACGCGGGAGGTATCAGCGGTAATCCAGCGGCGGCCCCACTGTTCGGCTGCATAGGCAGTGGTGCCGCCACCGCAGGTGGGGTCAAGGACGAGGTCGCCAGGGTCGGTAGTCATAAGCATACTTCGTTCTATTACTTTTGTTGCCGTCTCGACGACATACTTTTGATTTCTCGCCCCTGTTGTATCTTCCCACATACTTACAAGTTTCTTAAGTTCATAATCCTCAAGAAAATAGATGTATCTTAAATTTCCCACACCTTCTGGCTCAATCCTATTCGCGGCGATTAGACGTTTGATTCCTTCTTGCCCAGTTATCCAGCATAACCCCGTTGGTGGATTGAATGTTCTACCTCGAAATTCAACCGGATATACATCCTTTGAGCTAAAACTTGCTGGCCAAAGAGGTACCATTCGGAAAACTCTTGGATTTTTGGGCAATAGCGAATGGTCCGCAATTTGTTTGGCCGTCATCTTACGGCGGATACCAAACTCGTCTTCATGCCAGCCCCAATGGAAATCTCCTGAAACATTTTGTGAGAGATACAGTTGACGATATTTTAACTGAGCGATATCTTTTGAATACCATAATAGATAGTCGAACATGCCCTCAAGGTGCTTTGCACCCAGTGGCATTGTTTTTTTTCTGAAGGGTATTTGAGAAACAAAATTTTCACTCCCAAACACTTCATCCATCAAACACCGCACCAGATGCACATTTTCATCCCCAATCTGCACAAATACACTCCCGGTCTCGGTCAAAAGCTCCCTCGTAACGACCAGCCGGTCCCGCAAATAACTCAAGTACGAATGAATGCCCAGCTTCCACGTATCCCTGAAGGCCCTTATCTGCTCCGGCTGCCGGGTTACGTTCACAGCCTTGCCGTCCTTGACATCTCTCTTTCTTGTGCTGACCTGCCAGTTTGATCCGAACTTGATCCCGTAAGGCGGATCAATATAGATCATCTGAACCTGTCCTTTGAGACCCTCTTTCTCGGCCAGGGATGTCATGACATAAAGCGAATCACCCAGGATCATCCGGTTTGACCAGTTGGTCCCGTGATGATAAAAATCGATCATTTCCTCAAATTCAATGCCGTTAAAGTCGGCAAAGAGACTGGCCTGGGCCGGAGCTTCTCTTTTTTCGGTCCTGCGCACATCTTCTATTATGCTCTGGGGGTGAATCTTCTCCTGAATATAGATGGGTACCGACGCTACGGCCAGGTACTGTTGATCCTGCTCGTCCTTCCCTTTCCAGACAAGCTGGGGGTCCAATGATGGGTCTCTGGGATAGAGGACTGTTTCCGGTCGGTTTTCGTCTTCCTTCACAAAATCACGGAGTTCCTCGGTGGGGATGTTGGCGCGCTTGTCCTTGTGCTTCAGGCTATCAATCGGTTTGGTCTTGTTTGTCTTTTTCTTCCCTGCCATGTCTCAGTTCTCCGTTTATTAACTCCATATGGCTTCAACCAGGACACTGGTGCGGATTGCCCCGTCAGAAGATTCAGTGTTTGAGGAAGTCACGAATCACACGCTTGGCATTCCATGGGTCATCTATCTCCAGAAAGGCCCATCGTCCGAATCCGCCATGGTTGTTCACCGCCGGCGCCCAAAGGAGCCGGGCTGTCGCTACGTTCGCCTCTTTGTCCTTCTTTTTTTCACCTGTCACCTCGATAATCAAGTTCAGCAAGTCATCTTTTCCCGCTCCATCATCCAGACAGACCAGAAAATCCGGAATATAATTCTTCTCCTGTCCGTTGATCGTGTATGGGATGCTCAAGCCGATGTTGTGATTTTTGGCATAGGCAAAGACTTCCTTCATCTCTTCCAGGGTCTGAGCCATTTTCTGCTCCCATGATTCGGTATCCGCTACAACATGCGATATATGACACTTATCGGGATCAGTTTTATAGGTCGGCCGCACAGTATCAAAATCTACATAACGGGTAGAGCCTGTAGAATCATAGGGATACAGGATGGGCTTGAGGGTCTTGTCTCCTGATTCCGCAGCCACAATAGCCAAGTATATGCGGTCTGCCGCATCATTGGCAAACTGAACAAGGAGAAGCAGTTGAGGAAAAACATTGTCCTTTATGACAACGCATTCATCCAGCCAGCGTCTGGTGATTCCGAGTAGTTGGGGAAACAGCCAGGGCTTTGAACTTCCCTCATCATCGCGGAAATATTTCTCAAGAGTCAGCTTTGCAAGGAGAAATACCACCTCTTGCACGCGCCGGTTTTTGAGATCATCAAGAGTCAGAATCGTTGACTCACCGACAATGGGAGCGTTTTCGGTTTTAGTGGGGATGTCCAGGTTGGACAGCACAAGCCTGGATTCATCGGTGAAAACCGCTTTTAGTTTCTCGCATGGTAATTCATAACGATATCCTGTAAGACGAGGAAAGAGGATCTCTCTTGAAATACGATCCGCAAGAGCGCGGACATGGGTAATTTCAGGGCCAGGTTGAGGGTCGGGATTAGAACCTGCACAGGGGATAAAAGAAAACGGGACCCCATAAACCTCGGCATACTCTACGGGGAAGGCTTCTAAATCAACTGTTTTGCCGTTTACCTGCAAACGACGGGCTACAGTCGTATAACTCATCCGGCGAAGGCCGCGGCCCACCACCTGTTCACAGAGAAGCTGTGTTCCAAAGGCTCTTACCCCCAAGATATGAGTTACCATGTTGGCGTCCCATCCTTCGGTCAGCATGGACACCGAGACAACGCATTTTATCCGCTCACCGAGTTTCCCGGGTTTGCCGACCGTGTTCATCACCTCGCGTAACAGGTCCTCATCCGTGAGTTTGTCCGCATCCCGGCCGGGAAAGCGGGCGCGGTATTCGGACTTAAACTCTTCAATCTCCCTTGCCGCTACTTTTTTAAATTCCCTGCTCATGGCCTCGCCTGATTCAAGCTGCTCGCTGTCGATCAGAATGCTATTCGGCCTCCGGCTCCATGTGCCGTTCTGCTCATTGCTGAAAACCGGCATATTTCCAGGGACGACGATGGTGGAATCGTCCGAAAGGGTTTTTTCCCATCCGGCAATGTAATCAAATATGAGCTTTGATACATTGGTATTATTGCAGACCACAATAAAAACCGGTGGTGTAAGCCCATTAGTCCCTGCTCCGGCATTTTGTTCCCACCGGCGGTAGTATTTTTCATAGTTTTCATAGAGGCTCTTGAGCGCTCCTTCCAAAATGGCCGGCAGTTTCGGTTCTCCGCTTAAGGCCTGGGTCTTTCTGCCCTTTTTGGGAAGATGATCACGGATGCGGAACCATAGATCCCGGTATGTGGGCTGCTCACCTGTCATAGAATCGTCGGCTATGGGCACGCGAGGGACTTTAACGATACCGCACTCTATGGCATCAATAAGGGAAAAATCAGAGACCACCCAGGGGAAAAGTGTCCCCTCGGGATAACCGGAACCGCTCAGGAAGAAAGGCGTGGCCGACAGGTCGTAAATCGCCTTTATGCCGATCTTGGACTTTACTGCTTCCAGTCCTGAAATCCATATACGAGCAGCCTCTTCCCTTTTTTGAGCCTCTTTTCTTTCATCGCCTTTCAACTTTTCTTCCGGGCTTTCCGGCTTTCGACGGTAACAATGATGGGCCTCATCATTGATAACAAGGATATTCTTCTTATTTCCCAGCTCACGGCAGACGCGTCGCACCATCTGGACAGGTGTTTCAGTGAAGGGGCTGGCTTTTTCCCCGGCAAGAATGTTTTTAGTAAGTCTGCTCGCTCTGTTTCGTTCCTTAAGCTTAAAGGCATGAAAGTTGCTGATAATGATCTTAGCCTTTCCCAATTGATTGAGTAAATTGGGTGGAACGATATCCATTTTCCGGTAATAATTTTGAGGATCATTAGGCAGAAGCACCCTGAGACGATCCCGTATAGTAATGCCGGGAGTCACGATAAGAAACGTATCTGAAAAACGGGCGTCCTTCTTGCCGGCATTTTTGTTAAGGACATGCCATGCAATGAGCATAGCCATGACAACGGTCTTGCCACTGCCCGTGGCCATCTTAAAGGCAATGCGATAAAGAAGAGGATTGGCATCCTCATTGGCCTTGCGCAGTTCATTCTCAATCCAGGCGTCGCCATACTTCTTCGCCGCTTCTGTTGTGTAAATAAGGGTCTCCAATGCCTCTATCTGGCAAAAGAACAGTCTTGGTTCCCGCTCGGATCGCTGCCAATATTCGAGCAGGCGTGAAGTGGTCCTGGTAATTCCCGGATACCCGCCCTGTCTCCATCCGGCAACACGGGCGCGGACATGATTGATAAACTCGTTTTCTTTAATGCGGTCTTGTTTCCACTCTGTAGCAAAAGTGAGCTGCTGTTTGCTTTTCTTTTTGGGCTTGGGGACGGGGATAAAATAGGAGCTTACACGACGAGTTTCATTGATTTCATTGGTAATACCATCTTCAGTGAATCGAAAATGTCTCTCAGGTTCCTCAAAAGGTGAATTGATAATCGGGTTTTCAATGATAACTTGTTCCATTGATCATTACCCCTTTTTTTCAAAGCAAGCTCAAGCTATAAGAAAAAATTTAAAAGGAACTTAACAAAAACAATGATAGCCGTCAATAATACAGACTTGAATATCAGCCTTGACCAGGATTTGGTGGATTTTGTCATGGCAGGCACAAGGAGATGACATGGAGAACGCATTAGAATTATAGGCACAGAGCGCGCAGAGGGTTTTATCTTAAAATTCTCTCTGCGTTCTCTGCGACTTTGCGGTGAATAATTTCTATGAGTTAGCGGCGTACCCCCTGAATAATTACAATTTAGGTTATAGTAACTCATTGTTTACAATTTTCAGTGAAACTCCGTGCCCTTCCGTGGTGAACTTTTATAATTTATTACGAGTTCATTATTATTATTTTGGTATTATGTTACCTTTCATGGTATATTATTGTGATTTAGAAATAATAATTATTTTAGGAGATTAATTTGAAAAAAACAATTGAAAAAAGAGTGAAAAGGCTCAGGAAATCTCTTGCAGACAATAATATTGACACACTGCTGGTACTTGTGGAGGAAAATCGTCGTTATTTAAGCGGATTTACAGGCGAGGATAGCCAGTTTGATGAAACAGCAGGGGCTCTTTTTATAACAGATAAAAGACTAATACTGGCAACAGATTCGCGCAATGACCTGCAG
>JAFCZU010000428.1 GCA_019314185.1 Deltaproteobacteria bacterium
TCAAAAGAAACCATTCCGGGTGGAACCTGAAAACAAAAGCAAAGGTGACCAAAAAGGCCTGAAATATGTAAATAACAAGAACTGCCTCTGTATGATAAAGGCCTAAGCGTATGAGCTTGTGGTGAAAGTGATTCTTGTCCGCCACAAAAGGTGACCTCCCACCGGCCACACGTTCAAACATAACGGTCAGTGTATCCAGCACGGGAAAGCCCAGAAGAATTAATGGTAAAAGAGGGGTAAAGGAAGTATTTCCCTGGGTAAGAGCCAGGGAAAGGGTCACCGCCAGGAAACCGAGAAGCTGGCTCCCTGTATCGCCCATAAACAGGACCGCCGGATAAGTATTGAATCTGAGAAAACCAAAGATCGCCCCAACCACCGCAATCGACAACAAAGCAATAACGATATTCTCACCGCAATAGGCCAGGCATCCGATGCAGATAAAGCTGAGGAGAGATACTCCTCCGGCCAGCCCATCGAGGCCATCGGAAAGGTTGATGGCATTGGTCACCCCCACAATGGCAATAAGCGTAAACGGTATGGCAAACCAGTCTGGCAGGAAAACATTATCAGGAAGAAGCATACCCAGGCTCTTAATCTTTACACCCCCGTATAGAATAACAACCAAAGCAGCAGCACATTGGCCGGCAAGCTTTGTCTTCCATTCGAGGTCCCTAACATCATCAATCAGCCCAAAAAGGACCACAATCGTAGCTCCAATCAGGATGGCCCTTACAAATTCACCCGCTGGTACCCAGAGAAGAACCGGAACAAGTGCTCCCAATGCCATAGCGATCCCACCGCTCTTTGGCATAGGATAAGAGTGAACCTTCCTATCGTTCGGAACGTCCATAACGTTCACCTTGACCGCCAGATCCTTAAAGATAGGTACCAGAACGATTGTGATGAACATGGATATGAGAAGAGTTAAAAAGAGAATCATTTGTCAAACTTAGTTTGATTGATAGATTGAATTTGTAGATTGGTTGATTAGTTGAATGGTTAAATATCTTAATATGAACGGAAACTATCCGCTCCTGAAATGACGCAAATACCAGATTCATCGCCTCGGCATAGCCAGCCACCTCTTCTTCATCGCGTGATCGGAAAAATCTGGTATCAAGACCGGAAAGAAGCTGTTCCACTTCCCAATCCGTAAATTTGACGCCTTCAATCCGAGTTGACGATCCGACTGATTCGATTGTTGCAATTTTTTTAATGCTTTCAGCCGATCAAGAGCCAGATTTCCCAGCGCTTTCCATTCCCTTTTAAATTCATCAAGTTCAGCAACCAGGCGTAACATATGCTTTGTAATATTTATAACGGGTTCCTTCATGAGTTCACCTTATTAAATACCCATAAACATACCTATATATCTCTATAAAAGGACATAAAGTCAAACGGAACACTTTCCGCCATTTTGGCTATATGGTAATTTCACAATCAAGCAAAATCTATGGAGTTGCTAACTAATTGGGTTTACAGGCTGTCCCACCTCACGTTGGTGGCCCAAACTTCCAAGTCTCGAAAGTCGTTGTGTTTTGATTCTCCCATTTAAAGATCACTCTATTCGATACTTCGTTAGGTGACTGACTATATCGTTGCACGTTAAGGCCTATTCAACCATTTAACGAACACCTGAATTCAAAATGATTTTCCATATCCTCTCGACCACCCGGCCATCCCTTTTCGGAGGCACTGAGAATGCCTTCCCCGGGTTCTCAACTTCTCGGCAGCTGTCAAATTATGTTATCGTTGACGTGTCCTAACTCGAATGTGGGGGACTACAACATTTAGCCACGAGGCTACCGAGTCGGTTGGGGCGCTTTCTTGTGCCTTATATTGACAATTATCCGATCATAGGTACTTTGAGTTACATAACTCAACGTGAATATAGTCGGAATGCCGATAACCATAATAAATAACCACTGGTAGAAAGATCTACTGTCCCAAGTGGTCTCCATTACAGCCCAAATCGGGCGATGGAATAAAAAAATGCACAAAGATGAATAAGAAATACATTTAAGAGCCCTGACAACTTGATTCGATAGGTAAAGCTTCGGAGCCATCTTAAACGTTATACAATATAAGGGAAGAGTGCTAATCAATATAAGGAAAAATTCTGTTAGACTCTCATACCACGTGTTTATACGTATAGTATTGTAAAGTAATGTCAGACCAAGAAAGCCAACCAAAAACAAGCACAAGAGCAATTTGACGTTCAATATGTCTATTCTTTTCTGTATCTTTGAGTAGATCATGCCAAACGCAAAAAAAGCCAAGTATGTATTCAAATATCTCTGAAATATATTGACGTCGTACATAGCACCAATGTGGTGTATTGCGAAAATGCACAGAAGCGCTATCAATAGAACAACAAAGAAAAAGTAGGGCATTCGCAGTGCTTCGCGCGTCAGCACAAAGAAACCATAGCAGCAAAACAGGATACTGACAAACCAAAGCGTGTGATAGTTTCTTTGAATCATGTATGGGACTATTGATTGAATGCAAAAGGCATGCAATATGAAGTTTGGCCAAGAGGGAAATGCGCCTTTGTTTAAGTGGGGATATGCCGTAAATGAAAAAACAATTAATGCCAATAAGTACAACAAGTAAATTCGAAAAAACCTATTAATGGCAAAGCTCCTCGCTGGTTCTGACAACTTCGATTTAGCGAGCTTGAAGCCTGAGAGGAAAATAAAACCTCCAATGGACAATTTTTGCAAGAATAGCGTTATCTTATATTTTGGCAACAGCCACGAATAATCTGTAGTGTAACCCCTATGATGTAAAAACAAAACAACAACTATGAATACTGCACTCAGCAACTCTACGGGGTCAATTCTGTTTGAGTGACAGTAAGAGTTGTCGGCCTTGATGGCCTGATATGAGAGTTGATTGAGTTCCATAAGAATATCCCATCGCATGGGATGGCAGTTTGAGCAGATTTTCCTACTCAGGAAATCTGTTCAAAAAACTCTGGGCCTCAGCGGGCTCTGCCTGCCCTGTAGGGAGGTACGACCGTATCGGGGTAATAGACAAAAAGTGAATAGCGTCTATCCTGCATCATTCAACAATATCTTCCATATTCTCTCGGCCGCTCGGCCATCCCATTTGGGAGGGACTGAGAAATTGTGGCTTTTCTTTTCAACGGTTTTCCTGTACGCATCAAGGATTGATTCCGTTGTGTTACCAGCCAGCACATTGGTTCCCATCTCAATAGTAATCGGCCTTTCAGTATTCTC
>JAFCZU010000003.1 GCA_019314185.1 Deltaproteobacteria bacterium
TCTCGCTGGATGTCACTATCTCATATCCAGCCTGTAACAACTTCCCTTGAATCGCTTGGCATACTTTTTCATTTCCGATGCTCGCTCTGTAATTTCGCCATAGTGGGAAAAGTTTCCGGATTTTGTGTTTGTAATTCCTATGGAAATGCTCATTACGTCGAATGATTTTAAATGCCCCTGTCTGTCACGGGATTCTAAATAACCCCTTGCTATATCAGCGCTATCATAAAAACTGGGTATGATGCTGTCAAAGGTGTCTATAATTGCTTGAGACGTTTTTTCAACGAGGTTTGAATCCATAATGAATATGAGATCGTCTCCCCCGATATGTCCTACAAAACTGTTTTCAGGTTGTTTGTTTTTTACAATATTAAGAATAAGACGTCCCGTTATCCTTATAACTTCATCTCCACGACTGAAACCATATTTATCATTAAGAGGTTTAAAGTAATCAAGGTCGGCATAAGCAAGAGCGAAAGCTTCTTTTTTGTCAAGTCTCTTCTGAATTTGTTTATTTATTGATACGTTCCCGGGCAATTTTGTCAGAGGATTGATTTCGACAACTCTTTCAGCCCTGATAATGGAGAGCTTAACCCGAATCAGCATATCTTTTTCAAGATTGGATTTGCAGATATAGTCTTCAACAGACAAAGAATCCCATGTGGCAACAGCAGGCTGATCAGAAAAAACAGCAAGAACAGGCAACTGGTAAAATATGGGGTCTTCCTTCAAATTACTGAGAATATTGATTGAAGCAAGATCATCGGTATTGATGTCAATAATTACAAGATCCGGTATGGAATCGTAAATATAATCAAGAGCGGATTGTATATTATTAAAAACAGCTGTTTTGTATAAACCTTTCAACATTCTTTCTAAAACATTTAATGTTCTAATATCCTTAGAAATAATTACGATCGATTTCATAATTATAAGGATAACTCCTCTGTAACACTCCGCGAATCTTCCATCTCTACCAGTATTTCTTTTATATCACTTTCCTTCAGATCAATATATTCAAAGGCGGCAGGATTTAAAACAGGTATAAAGGAGTTGCCGACACATCCGAATCCCATTGCGCGCACGAGAATATCTGATAAGTGAACAATTGCTGTTTCAAGAGGGGCATTTTTTGAGAGATGAGGTTCATGGTGGTACTTTATACTTTCTACCAGGTTAAGAGGAAAATGCCATTTCTCCGCCAGCCAGGAACCGACACCAGCATGAGTTTCGGCGAAATGATTCTTCTCCACCTCAAAAATAGTAATGCCTTTCATATCCGTTTCGTTTATCATTTTTTCATATTCCTCAGGAAATTGAAGAATTAGAACTACCTTCCCTATGTCATGAAGCAGACCTGCGGCATAGACATCTTCAGGTTTCTTCAATCCTTTCCGTTGGGCTATGAGTTTTGCTGTTATCGCACAGTTAAGAGAATGTTCCCAGAGTCCGAGTATAGATTTCTGCATCAGCTCGAACACGGAGGCTCCAACGAGCAATCCTTTTATGACATTCAATCCAAGAAGCACAGTTGCGTGTGATATGGATGATATTCTACAGGGAAAACCATAGACTACCGAATTAACCATCTTGAGAATTTTTGTTGTCAGAGAGGGATCACTCGATATGAAATTGCTAATTTTATCTAAGGATATATCCGGTTTTTCAATAATCCCTGAAATCCGTTTAAAAACATCCGGTGTGGTTGGAAGACTGCTTATACTTTCGACTTTCCTGCGCATGCTTTTGATGGCATTATTGTTCATATAAAACCTCTATATGTTCCCTTACCAGCCTTTTCAGCAAATTCATATAAGGTTTGTTTTCCACGTTTTTGAATCTCATATTCATTTGAACCAGCATTTCTTCTTTGGGTATACTGTGCTGAGACGGAACGTCTATATATACACTTTTGATATTCATATTGCGGATCTTAATTATCAGCCGTTCCGTCAATTCAGTATCTTTGTTGAGCAAAACAGTGTTGCCTCTTGTTACGGGTTTTGTTAACTTCATTCCCGGTTCGAGTTTGTCTGTAAAAATTTTCGGCATGCCTGCTCCTTTTTTACCACCAACTGTAGAGAATCGAACAAAAAGATCGGTTTTCTTTCCTACACTGGAAAGAAAATTGGCTTCGGTATAATTGCTCACGTCATTAGTAACCTCTATCCATAGGCTCCAGTGCCTTTAGCGTGTACTACCCGTTCAGGAATACGTTCACGGCCGAAATGGTAAACTTATCCAGCAAGTGGGCATCTTGCATCAGAGCAGGATCTTTCGTACCTGCTATCAAAGTATTCAGATCGTTACCAATAGGTTTGCCGAAGTTATTGGTGAAGACTTTTTTCTCAGACATTTTACACCTCCATTTCACCATTATGATTTGCGTTAAGCAGCTATTGCCGCAACCAAAGATATTCGTTTCAAAAAACACGCAGTTCCAGCGGTCAACTATATATTATAGTTCGGTGATTTCCTGTTTTTCAAGACCCCGTGTTTTTTCTCTGGCCAAGTGCAGAATCTCCAAGCTTGTACTTTTTATTCCTGAAAAGATCTTTATGAAGCGACAAATAGCCCTTCTTTAGCAAAAGATACTTAGTATTTTAAGATAGTTATCTATGCCAACCCCTTTTTACTATTTATAGGATTAGCCCTCCCAATTTGGATCTCGGTTTTTTCGCCCCACAGTTAAGCAAAATTAGAGTTGACAAACTCCCAATTGATAAGCCTTTTAATAAAGGCATCAAGGTAGTTACCTCGCCCGTTTTGGTAGTCAAGATAATACGCATGCTCCCAGACGTCCACTGTCAATAAGGGCTTCACGCCATGAGCTACAGGTGTATCAGCATTTGAGGTTTTCATAATCTCCAGCTTGTTATTATTCAGTACCAGCCATGCCCAGCCGCTGCCGAACTGAGTAAGACCGGCATTCTTCAACTGTTCAATGAAGTTGTCATAGCCTTCGAAATCGGTATCGATCTTCTTTGCGATGTCACCTGTGGGTAATCCCCCGCCATCAGGCTTCATTGATTGCCAGTAAAATGTATGGTTCCAAACCTGAGCCGCGTTGTTGAAAATTGCGGCTTTGTCAGCATCATTTACTGTTTTTTTGATGATATCCTCTATCGTCTCATTGGTCAGAGCAGTTCCCTCGATCAACTTTTTCAGGTTGGTAATATAAGCGTTATGGTGTTTTCCATGATGAAAAGCCAATGTCTTCGAGCTGATATGTGGTGCCAAAGCATCTTTTTCGTAAGGAAGGTCGGGAAGGGTAATAGTCATATTTTTCCTCCTTTTTTGCGAACTTTGATTTTTTCGTGCCGAACGCTGGAGTTGAGGGGCGGCACGGTTTTTTGCGCTCTGAATTTCAATCGCTTCATGACAGGAAACGTTTCATGAATGTAAATATCTGATTTACACGAAATGAACCATCTGTTTTGAATAAAGAACATTCTATCCACAATCTAACTTTGGAATAGTAGATATCCTTCCATGGCAATCGCAACAATTTATTGTTTTACCATTATATCGGCCTGGTACTCCTTTAACACCTTCTTCTGAAACAGGCTTATTTTTATAGTTTGCCCATTTTGAGTGAGACTGAGCTAAACTTGTCGCTCCGAATAGAAATACGACTGCACATATTAAAACTATTAACTTTCTCATAAAATAAACACCTCCTTTTATTTTTTGCAAACAAAACATTGCTCACAACCTTTGCCTCTATCCCGTATCAAGAAGCTCTCTGATTTTTTCGGACAGTTCATTTATATTGAACGGCTTCTGAATAAAACCGTCACAGCCTCGGTCTAATATCTCGGTCACCTCGCCTTCTGAGCTGTATCCGCTGGAAAGAAGTACCTTTACGTCGGGATTGATCACTTTTATTTTGTCATAAGCCTTACCACCACCCAAGTCCGGCATAATCATGTCAAGAATGACCAGATCTATTTTATCTTCATTTGCCTCATAGACCTCAACGGCCTCCCTGCCGCCTTTGGCCTTGAGTACGGTGTATCCTGTTTTCTCGAGCATCATGACGCTTGTGTCTAATACCTGGTCTTCATCGTCTACAAGAAGAATGGTGCCGCTTCCCTCTATAACGTGCCCAGCAGGCTTGATAGCCGTCACGACTTCTTTGTCTGACGCGGGAAGATAAATGCTGAAGGTTGTACCACGCCCTTTTTTAGAATTGACATGGATGTATCCACGATGGCCTTTGATAATACCATGAGAAGAAGCCATCCCAAGGCCTGTGCCTCTTCCCATTTGTTTGGTGGTAAAGAATGGTTCAAAGATGCGCTCCCGGACATCTTTGTCCATACCTGTGCCTGTATCGGTTACTGTTAGGAGAGCATAGCTGCCGGATCTTGGATTATGCGCTAAGTCTTTTATATGATTATACGTTACGTTTACTGTTTTTAAGGTAAGCGTTCCGCCACGAGGCATGGCCTCTGAAGCATTTATGTACAAATTCAGCAGGACCTGCTCAATTTGCGACTGGTCAGCCTCTATGCTGGATAAGTCCTCAGTTAATTCTATATGGATAGTGATCTCTTTGTGGGTCATGCCAAATATATCAGAGGTTTCTTCGACTATCTGGTTGAGGCTGATCGGTTTTACCTCATATCTTCCTTTGCTGGCATATCCTAAAAGCTGGGCCGTAAGACTGGCTCCCCTCTGTACCTGTTTTGTAATGATTTGCAACCGTTCATAATGCGGGTGCGTAGAATCGACATCGAAAAGCATCAATGAAGCAGTACCCTGGATAATCATAAGCAGGTTGTTGAAGTCATGGGCAATGCCTCCCGCAAGGGTGCCGATAGCCTCCGTCTTCTGGACTTCTCGGAACAATGTTTCAATTTTCTTTTTTTCTTCCTCTGCGCGCTTGCGTTCGGTGACGTCAACCCAACTTGCGAGATAATAATCGAGTTTCCCTTTATGGGTTATTGACACTGAAGTTATTTCAACCCAGAAGCGTTCTCCACCTTTCTTTTGAAAAGTCTCCTCACATACCATATCATCCTTGAGCATTGCCAATTTAAGATCTTTCTGTATTTCCTTACCTTTTGGCCAAAACGGGTATGGAGCCTCAGTGCCTACAAGCTCTTCAGAGATAAAGTCGGTCAACCTTTCCAGCGAAGGGTTTACGTAACCTATTGAAGTATCCGGGTTGATACATATTATAGGATTGGGAGAATTGTTCAACATTTTGGTACTAAAATTCTTGCTTCTTTTGAGTTCTTCCTCGGCTTGCTTACGGATAGTAATATCGGTGTAGAATCCGCCGACCGCGTAAATATTACGGTTTGCATCATACAATGGGAATTTGAACGTGATAAAGGTATGTTCACCGTCTTTCAAAGGAATAGTCTCTTCAAACTCCACAGAAATGTTGCAATTTTTGACTTTTTCATCTTGGGATCGGAAAAGTGTGGCTACATGTTCAGGAAAAACATCAAAATCGTTCTTGCCTATGATCTCTTTCATGGGAATATGCACCAACATCTCATATTGTCTGTTAATGAGTAGGTATTTGCCCGCAGAATCTTTGAGGTAGATCGGCGCAGGAATGTTGTCAAGAATCGCCTTCAGGTAACGTTTGCTTTCTGCCAACTCTCTCTGTTTGATGATATAACGTCCCTGTACCCTACCAATTAAAAAACCCGCAACACAGCCTACTAATGCAGGGATAATGTAACGATGCAAATCTCCCGCGTGAGCGGTACCAGCCAAGACTATACACCCAATAATCGGCACAACAATTGAACCGGTTAAGGAATACCTGATTTGGAGTTTAGTTATAAGATTCATAGGAAATACCAATTTGCTTTATAGCTCTTACCGCTGTATGTAATTTCTAAAATATCAAAAACATATCGAAACCGCAAACGTATTTTTTCTTTTCCGGTGTCTGGCTGTAACTGGCTTCAGAATTTCTATTCCCCACCGTAGCATTTCAGACTTAAGCTGAATATATTCTTTACGTTTTTTCTAATTTCTGCCATAATTTTTTAATTTTAGAGGAATCAATCCCTACAGATTTCAGATTTAGGGGTTATTGTATTATGATCCCCTCGCATTTCAAGTAATTAGAGCAATCTGGAAAAACAACGAGTAACATCTTAAATATTAATTATTCAAACCTTTTGTGCCGCTAATCTCTTTTGTGCGGCCTCGCAAAGGTAATTCGAACGACCTTATGGAACAGAGCATGAAGATATTCCTGATTATTGCTGGTTTTACAATCGTAGCGCTTGCATCAAAGCAAATCGGGCAATATTTTACCAAAGCGAAACTCCCCCTGATCAGCGGATTCCTATTTACCGGAATAATAGCCGGTCCTTTTATACTGGGCTTAATTACAGAAGAAGCTGTAAAAACTCTCCACTTTATCGACCAACTGTCCCTGGCCTTTATTGCTTTTGCCGCGGGAAGCGAACTGTACTTAAAAAACTTAAGAAGTCGGTTGAAAAGCATTGAATGGGTGACAACCGGACTTGTTGCAGCTACTTTTACTCTTAGCAGTTTGACTGTTTTCGTGTTGGCGGATTTTATTTCCTTTATGCGGGCCATGCCGGTAAGCAACCGAATTGCTGTTTCAATTCTTGCGGGAACTATAATGGTAGCACGTTCTCCATCTTCGGCAATAGCAATTGTGAATGAATTACGCGCCAAAGGCCCCTTTACACAAACTGCATTAGGTGTAATCGTGGTTATGGACGTTGTGGTCATTATGCTGTTTGCTGTGAATACCTCTATAGCAGACTTCCTTTTGACGAGTTTTCGTTTTGATATAAGCCTTATAATCCTGGTGGCAGCCGAACTGCTCATATCGCTGGCAATTGGTTACGCACTTGGCAAAATATTGAAGTCTGTCCTGTCCCGGCACATCAACAGCATTGTTAAAACAGGAATAATTTTACTGGCAGGCTATGGGGTTTTTCTCTTATCTGAAGAGATCCGCGGTATCAGCCAAGCCCAATTGCCCTTTGAAATACTTTTAGAACCTTTGCTCATCTGCATGATTGGAAGCTTTCTGGTAACAAATTACAGCAACCATCGCAATCAATTCAGGAAAATTCTATACAATATCGGGCCTGCGGTTTACATCCTCTTTTTCACTCTGACCGGAGCTTCACTGGCGCTTGATATTTTATCCGTGACCTGGCCAATTGCACTTGCCCTGTTCTTTGTACGAATAGTGGGAATTTTTATTGGTTCTTTTAGCGGCGGCATGCTGTCCGGTGATCCGGTGGAACACAACAGGATTAGCTGGATGACTTATTTGACCCAGGCAGGCATAGGGCTGGGCTTGGCGAAAGAAGTGGCTTCGGAGTTCCCGGAATGGGGACCTGAATTTGCCACAGTGATTATTTCGGTAATTGTACTGAACCAGATCATCGGCCCTGTTTTTTTCAAATGGGCAATTAATATGGCGGGAGAGGCGCACCCTCGCTTAAAAACAACGAAATTTAACGAAACGCGCAATGTAATTATCTTTGGCCTGGAAAGACAATCCATTGCGCTGGCGCGCAAGTTATGCTCACACAATTGGCAGACGAAAATAGCAGCTATAGAATCCGATTCGATGGAAAAATTGGCAAACTCTGATATCGATATCTATCCTATTGCCGGCCTAACACGAGATGCATTTGATCAGCTTGACGCAAAAAAAGCCGGCGCCATTGTCTCATTACTCTCGGATGAAGAAAATTATCGCATTTGTGAGATAGCTTATGAACATTTTGGAACAAAAAATCTGGTTGTTCGTTTAAATGATCGGACCAATTTCGATCGCTTTCATAAATTAGGCGCTTTGGTCGTTGAACCAGGCAGCGCACTTGTCAGCCTGCTTGATAATTTTGTGCGTTCGCCATCCAGCGCATCGCTGTTGCTCGGCATGGAAAAGAATCAGGATATAGTTGATCTGGAAGTACAAAACCCTTACCTGCACTGCGTACCTTTAGATGAACTGCGGTTACCCATAGATACGCTTATTCTTTCTGTTCGCCGCAATAACCGCATATTAACCTCACACGGTTATACCCAACTCGAAATCGGCGATTGGGCGACAGTAATTGGCTCGGCAAAAAGCTTAGAAGAAGTGATGCTGCTATTTGATGCATGATAAAGGACCATATGGAGCTGTTAGAGTAATTAAAGATCCGGGTAGGCTTTGGTTTGTCCCTGACAAGAAGCTGTTTTACTTAAAACCGTATAAGTTAAAAGTGCCTAAAGTTATGGAGTCGCTTCGCTCCGCTGGTTTTATATGATTGACAGAATTCCTTAACTTTAGGCACTTCAAACTTTAGTTCACTTCAAACTCTTGCAGCGTTTCTTCAGGCAGAGCCAGAAAGCTCTAACCTGGCCCTGAGAATCAAGTTTTTCAAGGTAAAAAAAAGCTCAGACATATGATAAATATTGATAATATGATTAATAGCGTTGTGATTCACGATGCCAATCAGCAATGCTGGCTGCATTTCCGCAGTCCTCGACAAATCATTTCAACACATAGAATTGAAGAAGTTATTCCGGCAATAAACCTGATTGAAGAAACTGTTAACAAAGATGGTCTCTATGCGGCAGGCTTCATAGCTTATGAGGCGGCGCCGGCTTTTGACCCTGCGCTTGCGGTAAACAGGAAAGGTTCATTTCCTCTTCTATGGTTCGGAATCTACAATCAACCGGAATGGTTCCAGTTCCCAACAGGAAGAAAATATTGTCCTGATCAATCACTGACATGGAAAGCTTCGCTGACACGAAATGCTTACAGAAACGCTATCGATAAAGTCAAAAAGAATATTGAAGAAGGCGATACCTATCAGGTCAATTTCACCTATCGCCTGAGGTCACCCTTTATCGGTGATCCATGGAAATACTTTATTGAATTAGTAACTGCACAAAATACCCGGTATGGAGCCTTCCTGAATACAGAAGAATGGTCTATCTGT
Source organism: Deltaproteobacteria bacterium (assembly GCA_019314185.1). The sequence goes on from JAFCZU010000003.1 coordinate 8,955, forward strand.
TCCGCTTCACCTGAACTGTTTTTTGATCTCGATGGTAATAAGCTGAGTTCTCGCCCCATGAAAGGAACTGCCCCGAGGGGACTGACTTTGCACGATGATATCAAACAGGCCGAATGGCTTCATCATTCAGAAAAAAACAGGGCGGAAAACGTCATGATCGTTGATATGGTTCGAAACGATATGGGGCGGATCGCGCGCACCGGGAGCGTACAGGTGAACGAACTGTTTGCTATGGAAAAATATCCGACCCTGTGGCAAATGACCTCGACGGTCACAGCGGAAACAAGGGCCGGCTTGTCCGATATATTAAGAGCGCTTTTCCCTCCTGCTTCCATTACTGGGGCTCCGAAGCCCCGCACCATGCAAATTATAACTGAACTGGAAACAGATCCGCGTCAAATATACACTGGCAGCATTGGGCTAATAAGTCCTGATCGCAAAATGCAGTTCAATATTGCCATTCGAACGGCAATTATCGACAAAATCAAAAAACAAGCTGAATACGGCGTCGGCGGCGGGATTGTCTGGGATTCCACGGAAACTGGTGAATTTGAAGAATCTCAAACAAAGGCAAAGATACTTGCTGAAAGGCCGCCTGATTTCTCGCTTTTGGAAACGATTTTGTGGACGCCTGAGAATGGATATTATCTGCTTCAACCCCATCTGGCGCGTCTCAAGGACTCTGCCGTCTATTTTTCTTTTTCCGCTGACATTGATGCGATACGCGACAAACTCTTCTCTTTGACAAATACTTTCCCGCATACCGCACATAAGGTTCGTTTATTAGTGGCAAAAAACGGATGTATCACCTGTAAATCCGAGCCGCTCCCACATTCTACAGACAGACATATCCGGCGCGTATGTCTTGCACGGTCACCAGTCGATTCTTCCAATCCTTTCCTGTATCACAAAACAACCAACCGGCTTGTGTATGATCAGGCATTGGCTGCATGCTCTGGATATGATGATGTAATCTTGTGGAATGAAAAGGGCGAAGTAACAGAGTCTTGCATCGCCAATATTGTAGTTGAGCTGGACGGAGAGCTGTACACTCCACAGATCCGGTGTGGCTTGCTTGCCGGCACTTTCCGGGCCTGTTTGATAGAACAGGATAAAATCAGGGAAAGGGTAATCAGAACAGAAGACTTAGTAAGGAGTTCTCATATCTACCTGATTAACTCTGTGCGCAAATATCAGGAAGTGCTTTTTGACTGGGGAACACAGCGAGTTAGCCGATGATTGACTGCCATAAATGTAAACATTATTACGTTACATGGGATAAAAATTTTCCCCATGGCTGTCGGGCAATGAATTTTAAAAGCCTGCAATTCCCGTCAACTGTTGTTCAAAACAGCACAGCAGGCAAGAAATGTCTCTTATTCAAGGAAAAACAGATAAAAAACTGGAAATGCGATTAATCTTTATTCTGCACCTCATGTATAGCGATCATTTCAACAAAATATAATAGTGCGGAACGCACCATTTTTAAGGTGGAAATCAACTCTCTACGAATTGTACTCAGAGTGTAGTGTTCAATATATTTATTTTTACGATTTTTTTCAATACTCGTTTTATGAAGCACTACAAAACGGTGGGTAGCCGCATTTCTGAGCGTTTTTTTGACTTTCAGGTAACCCTTGCCTCTTAGATCCTCGGAAAGCTCCGCAAGAGCAATTATGGCTGAATTTCCTTTTTCTACCTCAGCCAATATCTCCGGACGCCATTCAAAGATCACTTCAGTCTTCCTTGAAGACTTATGCCATATATTGCCGAAATGAATTGATCTCGGCAAATGCTTAATGTCAAAATATTCGGCTGCTGCAATTGCCACTTTGTCCAGAATATCAAAACAGGCGCGTTGTGCCACTGTTATAAGCGACGAATCCATTCCATAATTCGCGTCATCAAGAGTATCATAATAATTTCCGCTTTCAGGGAATTTGCCATTAAAAGCATAATAAGCCAACCAGCGAGCCAGCAGGTAATCTGCCTTCATGATGTTAAACATGGCAATAACAGGCGAAACACCTGATTTAATATTAACAGGCTTGTTGACGCTGCTGATAATAAGCGAATCCCAATATGACACAGATCTGTCCAATCCTTCAATTGTAGCTGAAAGAGCAAGCCTGTTTTTTGCGACAAAGCTTTCATAGGGGTTTAAATTTGTCAGATCCTTGTCCGGTTTTTTTGCCGCCTCTGATTCAAGAAGTTTCGACAAAGACTCAAGCGCGCGTCTGCCTCCATACTTCAATATGTTTTCAGGAGAATCTTTAAATATATGTATGTGACGGGCTGCAACACCTTTTAAAACTTCCGGATCGCCGATGCCGAGATCGGCATAGTAAAGAAGTAATTGTGCTGCGCGCGCGGCCGCAATACCGTTTGACTGATCATAATTCAGCGCTTCTATATATGAATCATAAGCTTCTACCCAACGATGGGATCGCCAGAGTAAATTTCCAATATTTGTCAGTGCTTGTGTAGATAGATTGGGATCTTTTGAATTACGTGTTGTAAATTCATAAAGCCGCCTGGCTTCCCTGCGCATCTCCCATGTATTGAGATGCCAGATGCCACCTGAAACATCTTCCATTTCAGAAAGGCCAAAAAGCCCGTTGGCCAGATTATACCTGATATCAAGCCGTTCAGGATCATTATAAAATATCTTTCTAAATATTTTAACACCCTCTTCTACTGCCTCTTTATCTTTTCCTGCCTTTCCGGCATCAACCAAAACACAAGCCTTTAAGTTTTCAATCAAGTCTTCTCCAACCAACTCGCCTGGAACTAAATCCCGGGCAGCAGCAATTGCTTCTCCCGGATCTCTTTCCAGCAGATCGTAAAGCTTACGCTGCAAATCGTTTATGTGGGTATTAACATTTTGGGGCATATTGTTTTTTCTTGACTGTTTAACTACTTAGGTAGATAGGCTGAAGACTGTTAGAAAAAAGTGTGCGTACTACAAATTTTGAAGCCATGTTCGGCACAAGAATCTACACCGCCCGCCTCACCTGAGCTCGCAATGGCTGGCAGGTATTTTTCTGTCAAATCGCCGTAATCGCATCCTTCTGGTCCCTTCAGCTTTCAGCCTAAATAACTTCAGCCTGACTACGTGAGTAGTTACCATGATTGTTTAACCTGATTGCCAGGCTGAGATATCTGCCATTTTCTTCAAAGGTTAATCTTTTATCCACCATCATCTTCAAAAATTTTACAATCTTATCCTCCTTTAACTGTGGAAAAGTTGCGACAATACGTTTTAACGAACGCTGCTTAGAGCAAAAAAGATAAATATTTCTGTAGATGCCTGCAATCCGGTGTGTCAGGGGATCTCCTCCAATCCGTTTCTGGCGGATAATCAAAAAATCACGCCCATCTCTAAAGCTAAGAATCGGGGAAGATGAAGAGCCGCCCTGGAGTTCATTATATAACCTGTTCCATGCTTTCACCTTTTTCTTTACCGGCTGCCACAGCTTATTCTGATATTCTCTGTCCCCTCTGTAAGACTGTATCATAAAACGGATTGACCGGAAAATGTCAGGAGGAAACAACGCCGCATAATTGGGGTGGTTGAAAGCCGCTGTCAAACCGAATGATTTACGATTCTGCCAAACCTGGCTTCCAAGCCCAAGCCAGAAATATACAGCCCGCAATGGACGAAAAGAGGTTGCAAACTCCAGTGTATGCAATGTTTCCTCCACATCCGTCGCATCACTTCCCGGAAAACAGAAAATAAGATTCGAAATATTCGAAATACCCAGCTCTTCACAATTTTTCATGATTTCTATGTTACAAATAGCGGTTGTTCCCTTGTTTATTTTTTTAAGCAAACTTGAACTTAACGCCTCAATCCCTATCTGTACTTCACATACCCCGCCGATACGCATGGCTTTTAAAATTCTTCTTGGCGTATTAGCCCGAATCTCTGCAAAAAGACGCAGATCTTTACCAAGTTTATCAAGCATGGGAAAAATCTCAGCGCTCTCCCGAACCGGAAGCAGATTATCCGTAAAGACAACGGAAAGTGTTTTGTATTTACTTGTCAGAAAATCTATCTCCGAAACCATCTGATTTGCAGTCTTGGTTCTGTAACCGTCCCACTGAAGATTAAGATTGCAGAATGCGCAGCCGGATTTTTCCGATCCTTTCCACCAGCACCCCCTGGAAGCCTCTGCGGAAAGGGTTGGGAAAAAAGTTTTTTCTTTGGGAAAAGTTTTCATTAAATGGAAATAATCGTCATAGTCGGGTGGTGGAAGTCTATTCAGATCCGACATCTGATGAAAGGAAACAGCATGGTCGGCATCAGATCCATTCCTTGCAACAACTCCTGGTATAGAAGGCATGTTGGCAATGCCGCCGGATTTTTTTAGATAACGAACCAGTTCGCTAAGAGGAAGCTCCCCTTCCCCATTAACTACAAAATCTATTCCACTGAATGTTTTCAGCAAATCATGGGTATTGTCTCCTGCAAACACAGAACCGCCCACCACTACAGGTAGATCAGGAACAATCTTTTTTATCTTTCTGATAAAATAAAGAGAAGAAGTGAGCTGGCAAAGACAGATAGAAAAACCAGCAAGAGCGCATTCTCCCCAGTCCACTGCGCTGACAATTTCTTCTGATACTTTTTTTACACGGCTTGTGAGAACGCTGAAATCCACGTTTTTAAGCAAAGCGCCCCTGGCCTCACGATAAAAAACCTTCTTGATTTCATTGATTCTTTCCGGGAATAACAGAGCAGCATATATTGATTCTGCAAGCCATGTCCTTTCCGAAATCTCATGATATTGCCTGTATCCTATACTTTCAGCTACCTTCAGATAAAGATGAAAAGCCTTAATTCCCAATTCTGGAAACTCTGATTTTAAATAGGCCTTTAAAGCACCAAGCTGAATAGACGGACGGCTGTAAAATGGCCAGGGTGTTGAGACCAAAACAATTGTTTTAAGGTTATCGACTTGAAGTGAATGCATAGGATTATTTTAGTTTTTCCATAATATTTATCGTAACAGTTTACGGTTCACAGTTTTTTTAAATGGATTTTGTAATAATTAAAGCATGCTTGATATCGATCTTAATTCTTAAAATTCTGTGCTAATTTAGCGCTTTGAAAATTTGGCTGTTTTCGTTGAGATATTGCTAATTCGAAAAAGAATTATTTGAATATCAAATAAAAATAAACCTTGTTAGCACAAATTTCAAGGTCTGTTCATGCTTCCTTGAATATAGCCCTCCAAATCCAGGGCAATATGAGAAAATCCAATTGTTCTGAACTTGCTGATAACTATCTTCCTGATTCTCTTGTCCAATATTTTTGCGAAATCTTCCTTGTTTACCTCTATCCTGGCAATATTACCATGCATCCTGACACGACAGGCAATAAAACCGAGGTCAAAGAGAACATCTTCAGACTGTTCCACCATTTCAAGGACTTGTTTTGTTATCGGTGTTCCATAAGAAATTCTTGTTGCAAGACAAGACATGGCCGGCTTGTTCCATTCAGCAAGATGCATCTCTTTTGACAGCAGTCGTATATTATCCTTTGCAAGCTTTGCATCAATTAGAGGAGCGACAACCCCGAATTCATGTGCCGCCTTCAGCCCAGGACGAAAATCTTTCAGATCATTTGTGTTGGCTCCATGGACTATATTTTTAATTCCCATTTCTGCAGCAATTTTAAATATATCCTTAAAAAGAATTTTTTTGCATATATAGCACCTGTCTTTACTGTTTGCCACAAAATCGGAACAGCTCATCTCTTTTGATTCCAGCAAGATATGTTTTATACCCAGTTTTTTTGTAAAATCAATTGTTGCCTCCCTTTCTTTAGCCGGATGTATATCTGATGTCGCTGTTATTGCCACTACTTTTCTGCCCAGCGCTTCATGTGCTACCGCAAGAAGAAAAGCGCTGTCAACACCACCTGAAAATGCAACCATTAAAGAATCAAAATTCTTCAGTATTAAATCCAACATATTCTTTTTATTGTTTAAATCCAATCGGCTCATATCTCGCATTGCTCATTGATGGTCTCGTAAAAAGTCGAAAAACCACTTTTTACGAACCGTATTAAGTATTTGATATGACAGTTAAATGCTTTATCTTAACATCTAACACCTGATGAATTCGACTTTTTACGAATTCATCACTCATTGATATACGTCTGTTTTTCACGCAATATTCAGACAAAAAAATGTTTACAATAATAAATAAATCCTGTATATAACAAATTAACTTTCACACAGTCCTTGAAGTAAAAAAAGGTTTCTATGCTATGGGAAAAATAACAAAATATCTTGTGGCCTGTTTTATTCTTTTGCTTGCTATCACTATCAACTCCAGTTTTTCAAACAAAAACAAGTATTATATTAAAGTCACGGACGGCGCGGTTGAAATCTGGCAGGGTAAATTTGCTCCCATGGGCGCCGATCTGCTTGCAACGCTGCCTGGCGCCCAATCACCCGAATTAATTCAAGCAGTTTACTCCAAAAAAGAAGTTTTCCCATTTGCTTTTAATTATTATATTGACAGGGCTGACGCCTTGCTTGATACACCTGACATGCCTGATTTCGAAGGCATCAAGTTATACCTGAACAAAGCTCTGTCGTTTGGAACTACACCTGATCTTACTAAAGCCGCTTATAACCGCTTAAACAGCATTGAATTGATGATACTCATGTACAAAGCAGATGTAGCCGCGAGCAAAGGAACCATTTTCGGTTTTGAAACAGCATTAGAGCATCTTAACAAGGCTGCTTTGCTTGAACTTAATAACAATCAAACTGAATTGATAAAACAAAAAATAAAATCCGTCAGAACTTTGATAGCAGGGCCCGAAACCAAACAGCCTGAAGCAGAACAATCCAAAGCATTGTCAGAATCAAAAGAACTAATACAGTAACTGTTTACGGTTACTTAATATTCTCTCATTACTGATCTCTGGCATCTGACCTCTGCCCTAATATAGATGGCACCACACCTGATGCATGCCTGATTTTGTCTCCTTTGGTTCCTGTTTCCTGCAAATTTCCATAACTTTTGGACAACGTGTATGAAACATGCATCCAGAAGGCGGCGCTGAAGGAGAAGGCATTTCTCCTTTTAGAACAATTCGTTCCTTTTTATGCTCATTCTTATATTTTCCAGGTTCCGGAACCGCACTAATAAGAGCCTTTGTATAAGGATGCATCGAATTATTGATTACATCGCCGGTCAACCCGCTTTCCACTATCCTGCCAAGATACATGACTGCAATACGGTTTGAAATAGCGCTTACAACACTCAAGTCATGTGAGATAAAGAGATAGGAAAGATTGTAAGTGTCTCGAAGATCCATCAAAAGATTTATAACCTGTGCCTGCACCGATACATCAAGAGCGCTTACAGGTTCGTCACATATAATGAAATCAGGTCGTAAAGCTATTGCCCTTGCAATATTAATGCGCTGTCTCTGTCCTCCGGAAAATTCATGAGGATAACGATATATAGCATCATCATCGAGCCCGACTTCATTCATAAGCTTTTTTGCATGATTTTCCCTGGTTCCTTCTATCTTTCCAAATTCAGACAGGCCCTCTGTAACTATATCAAGGACATTCATTCTTGGATTAAGAGAAGACAAAGGATCCTGAAAGATTATCTGCATTTTCTTTCTTAATTCCCTTAACTCCCGACGGTTTAAGTCAAGAATATTTTTTCCGTAAAAAAGTATCTCGCCGGTTATGGGTTTTTCCATAACCGACAATGTTCTGCCAAATGTTGTCTTCCCGCATCCTGACTCGCCGACCAGGCCAAGAGTTTCTCCCTTGTTAATATATAAACCGGCTATATCAACCGCTCTGATATATCCAACTGTTTTGGCCAGAACACCCCGTTTTATTGGAAACCAGGTTTTAAGGTTATTTACTTCAATTATCGGATATTTTTTAATTTAAAAACTCCTTACTTCTGTGCGTGTTTTAGAGCTGTTATGAAAACTCAGTCTAACTTTCAGATGCAACAATTTGAACATCGAACATAAAATAAGGATATCGCTTCGCTCCGCCGGTTTATAAATTGGCAGAATACCTTATTCAAAATTCGATGTTGGACGTTCGATGTTCGACGTTCATCTCTTTTCCCGTTGGATGTTCGATGTTTGACGTTCATTATTTAATTTTTGATTGCTCATTCTTTCTCACACGAAAACACGCTGCCCTGTGTCCCTGTCCAAGGTCAACAAATTCCGGTATTTCATTTTTGCATTTATCAAATGCATCCGGGCACCTGTCACGAAAATGACAGCCTGATGGATAATTGTATGGTGACGGAACATATCCCGGTATTGCTTTAAGCTTGCCAGCATTACCGGAAAGTCTGGGAATTGATTTGAGAAGTCCAATGGTATATGGGTGGGCCGGTTTTGAGAAAATATCGCTTTTGCTTCCTTCTTCGACTATTCTTGAAGCATACATAACAATCACTCTGTCACACATTTCCCAAATAACTCCCATATTATGCGTAATAAGAAGTATAGCGGTTCGTGATCTTCTCATTTCCCGAATAAGCTCAAAAACCTGGGCCTGAATAGTTACATCAAGCGCAGTTGTTGGTTCATCCGCTATGACGAGATCGGGCTCAAGCATCAATGCCATTGCAATCATAACCCTTTGCTGCATACCGCCTGAAAGCTGATAAGGATAAGCAAACATCCTTTCTCCTGCATCGGGTATCCCTACACGTTTTAGCCAGTTCTCGGCAATATTCCAGGCATCTTTATTTGTCTTATCATTATGGAGCAGAATAGTTTCAACCATCTGTTGACCAATCCTGTGCAATGGAGACAAGGCAGACGCAGGCTCCTGAAAAATCATACTGATTTTTTTGCCGCGTATTTTCCTCATTTCTCCAACATTGAGCTTCAGCAAATCTTTACCATTAAATAAAATTTCACCCTTTTCAATCCTGCCGGACGGTAAAGGAATAAGGCGTAGTATGCTCAAGGCTGTAACAGATTTGCCGCATCCTGATTCACCAACCAGTCCGACTATCTCATTTTTGTGTATATTAAACGAAATATCGTCAACAGCTTTGAAAACACCTTCATCAGTTTTAAATGTAACAATAATATTTTTTACTTCCAGCAATTTTATATTCCTTGTAAAAAGCAAAGTGCCTAAAATGCGCTAAAGTACCTAAAGTTATGGAATCGCTCCGCTCTATTTATTTTCCAAATTGAAGAGCGAAGCAACATCAACATTCATCATTCGAGGTTCGACGTTCGATGTTCTCTTTTTCCTCCCCTTCTCACCTTCTGACCTCCGACCTCTGATATCCGATATCTGTCTTTTCCAATCCCTATTCAAACCTCGTGTATTTCTTGGGATCATATGCATTTCTTATTCCTTCACCAACAAATACTCCAAGAAGCATTACAAAAAACAGTGACAAAGATGGATATAGAATAAGCCACCATGCCCATCTGTACTGCTGGGCCTGAAAAAGAAGTTCTCCCCAGCTTGGAGTTGGCGGAGGAAGCCCGAACCCAAGATAGTCGAGAGCTGCAAGCGCTCCGATAGCGCCAACGAGAGAAAAAGGAAAAAATGTTATTACAGGCACCATGGCATTTGGGAGAATATGTTTAAATATTATCTTGAATGATGATATCCCCATACATTTTGCGGCTTCAACAAAAGCTTTTTTACGCAAGCGAAGAAATTCCGCGCGAACATAATAAGAAATCCCTATCCAGTTAAAAAGCCCGTAACAAAACATGAGTAAAGAAAAACTCCGGCCATAGATCGATCCCATAAGAATCATAATATAAAGAAATGGCAATGCGCTCCATATTTCAATAAATCGCTGGCCGGTAATATCAATGGCACCACCATAATATCCCTGAAGAGCTCCTGCAATAATACCCATGGCCATTGAACATGCTACAAGCAACAAACCAAATGTAAGTGAAGTCCTTAATCCATAAAGGATTCTGCTTAAAACATCTCTGCCTGCTGAATCAATCCCCATCAGATGCCCTTTTGCGGGAGGAAAAGGAAAACTAATATCCTGTTTTTCAAAACCAACTCTGTAAAACCGGTTCTTGCTCCTCAATACAACAGTATCGACAGGCTCAAGAAAGCGTCTTTCCGCAAGGCTTAAGATTGTTTCCCTGTCATAATCGGAAAAATAATTCCATATCCCCCTGTTATCATGCCCTGTGCTGTTTTCAATAAATTCGAGCTTTTTGTTTAAAATATATTTTTCAGGGTTTTGATCAATAGTTCCAGCCTCCCTGAACGTCATCCTAACGGTTTTCGAAGGTTTATTTCTCCGGCGAAAAGCAGAAAGTGAGATAGAAGTTTCTACTCCATGATAACCTTTTATTCCTGAAACGGTTAAACGCGGCGCATTCTCATTTCCAAACCGTTTTGCAACAGCCTGCCTGACTTTTTCCGGAATGCTAATATATTCGGTCAGCACAAGGCTTTTTACCTCTTCATCTCCCATGCCAACAAAAAAACCGAATAAAGCAGACCGAACAATTGAAAAATCCTTTCCTATATTGACTGTGCCGATTCCCGGCATCGGAGTAAATGTAAGCGTTATATTGTCTGAAACCGGAATCGACTCCGGACTAATGCTCTCATAAGGACTGTAAGGGATCAGCGGGAAAAGCATAAAGTTATCAGGATTTTTTTTAAAGAACTCACTGCTATTTATTTTTTTGTAATCCGGCCTTGTTTTTTCACCGTTTCCAGCAAACAGGTCCGCAGGGTAATATTTTAATACCGGATAATATGATTTACTGTTAAACCTGACATACAAAGGAGCGTCATTGCATATAAGTTCAGAACAAAGACTTACAAGATAGAGAATAACAAGTATCCAGAATGAAATATAAGCCCGTTTAACCTCCTTGAAACGAAAATACCTTTTTCTGGTTATAGGGTTTTTAAATATTTTATAGATCATTGTTGATTGCCTAATTCTCCTGAAAGTTAATGCGTGGATCTATAAGAACATATAGAAAATCAGAAAGAATATTTCCAACGAGCCCCAAAACAGAAGTAAGAGAAAGGATGCACATAAAAACAGGATAATCCCGCCCCACTATCGCTTCAAGACTTAACCGCCCCATCCCGGGGATTTCAAAAACCTGCTCAATAATCACAGAGCCGGCAAACATGACTGTCAGGATTGAGCCAAGTCCAGTTGCAATAGGAATCAAAGAATTACGCAAAGCATGTCCCCATATTGCCCTGTTAAAACTTCCCCCCTTGGCAAGAACTGTCCTGATATAGTCTTTACTTATCTGCTCAAGAAGAGAATTCTTCATTAAAAGAGTTAAAACCGCAAAATTTCCTATAACGTAGCACAAAACCGGAAGAAACATATGCTTGAAGATATCCTTTGACTGTTGCAGAAATGTTATGCTGGTGAAATTTTCTGAATAAAATCCTGATACAGGGAACAAGTCCCATAAGCCTTCTACAGTTCCGCAAAACAGCATTTTTAGTACCATTCCAAAGGCAAAGGCCGGAATAGCATACCCTGCAAAGACAATAATACTCGATCCAAGATCAAACATCGTGTTGTGTTTGAGAGCCTTTATTATACCAAGCGGAATGCATACAAGATAGGATAAAACAAAACCGGTTATTCCAAAAACAAGTGAAACCTTAAATCGCTGGCTGATGAGCTGCCAGGCGGTTTTGTTAGGGAATTTGTATGATTCCATTTTCATACCGAGCCTGTCGGTTACAAGCCATTTCCAGTATCGTTTGTAAAATGGTTTATCAAAGCCGAAATGTACTTCTATGGCTTTTCTCTGCCGCTCAGAAATGGATGCACCGGCCTCGATTCCCCTGCCTGTTTCTCCTGTACCTATACTTTTCATCTGCATTACAACTTGTTCTACAGGCCCGCCAGGCACGAACTGGATAAGGCCAAAGCACAAAATAGTGATCCCAACAAGTGTTGGGATCACTAATAAAAACCGTCTTATGAAATAATCCATCCGTTCCATAATCTAATATCCTTCATCGGCTAACAACGATAATAACGTTTTTGCTTATCATGGTGATATTTCATACATCATAATCGGTTTCTTTTCAAGGTATTGGAACTATATGTTTTCTGCGCTCTGGCTGAACTCGTGAAAAGTGTCAGGATAAAATTCTAACGATACTAACCATATGCAATTTATTGTAATTTTACAAATCTCTTGACAGCATACAATGGTGCTATGATATTTAAAATCATCAACTTCGAGCAAAAATAAATCCGTCCAGAAAGTCAGCTGATGTTGACGGTCTCGTAAAAAGTCTTTTATGAACGGCTTTGAGCATTTTGGGGAAAAACAATTAAGATGTTCAACGTCAAGAAATGCAAGCTGTTTGAGGCTCTTAGGCCGAGTTCTTGCATCTTATGATGAATGACCATTTCGATTGCGCCCAAAATGGTCATGAAGTGAGCAAAATCGACTTTTTACGAATTCAACATCCTTGAAACTTGCGCAAACCATTTGGAATGAGAGAGTTATGAATGCTCAAGAATATTACCATTGCGTGATTGATCGTTTGAAAAACTGTTATCAATTCAGCCATTATGTCATTGCGGCCGGAAATGAGCTTTCTGCAGAAACGCACAATCCTGTCTTTCCGGCAATAGCAGAACCGGTCAATCAACTTGAAGAACTTATACTTCGAAGAGGCCTGCAGGTTCATCTTCCCGTTATCGGAAAAAAATCTCAGTCAGTGCTTATGCCGCTTGATTTTGAGATTTTTCTTGCAGGCAAAAACCACAAACTGTATGAAGACAAGAAAACCCAAGGCGAATTATTCAATCAAATAATTCCTGTTATCCGTTTTCTTGAAAATCTGTTTCAATCAAATGGCATTCCTTATCTTTTGGATTACACCCCTTCAGGCGGACATATTCTCTTTCAAAATCTTTTGGGATATCGAGCTACAGAAGAGTTAAAAAAAATCGGATTCCTGGAAAAAGATCTTATTAAAGCGTGTAATTTTATCGATCCTGATGACATTAGACGCTGGTATGGAATTTCGCTTGATGCAGCGCATGTTTTTAGCGGACTCGGTAAGATTGCAGAATATATATCTCTTCTTACCATGACGGCTTTTAAGGATAATGAATCCAGGGGGCTCCTTCCGGTTGCTATTTCCGATAGTTATGACTGCTGCATTAATTTTGACAATTCCTGGAGCGAAGGTTCACCTTTTATGCGTTCCATTCGGAGTCCTTTCAGCCTGCATAAGAAAAATCAGGAAAAATATGGAAAACATCATCAACCTCCTCTTGCAGATGTGGTAGGCACCTATTTTGATGGAAAGGATGCAAATGAAGAAACCGATATGGATGTTATTCTGGATTGCATGTGGGACTTGGAAAAAGCAGCTGATCGAACACAAAGCTTTTCCGGTTTCATACCATGCTCCAATGAAAGATTGATCGATTTTATTCATAAATACAAGTCATCCGACCTTTATCATTTTCACAGGGATTTTGAAAGTCAGGAAGATATTCCAAGGGGAGTTGCTCTGGAATATGCAAAAAAAGAGGGAAACATTCCCGACAGTACAAGAGATATTCTTTACTTTCCGAATCCTTCGGCTCTTCAACCCAAAAAAATAACAGGTTTTGTTTACGATTTTCTTATCCATGCTAACTGGAAACCAAAACATATTGCAAACATACTCCGGGATATGTATCAAAATCCTTCTTTCAACTGGACCCAGGATTTTTTTAAGTATCCGGCAGAAGAAAAAGCAAATTTCTGGGCAAGAACTTACAGTTCCGTTGCTCTGTTGAAAACCGGCAAAATAAACGTGTAGTCTGATAATATCAGAAATTTCCATTTTTCTATATTCAGCCACAAACCCACACGAACAAGCACAGATAAAATAGTTAAAATCAGTTTTGAATTAACGGAAACAACCGGTACCAGAACCTTTGAATCTCAAACAGAATTTAACCTGCTAAATCCATAATGAAAACTTTACAAAACCGCCATAGGCTGATGGAAACAACTATTTTTCATAAAAAAAGGGAGCAGGCTTTAACCTGTTCCCTTTAAAAATATCTAAATAATATATATAAAAATTCTAACGTTTTGAGAACTGAAAACGTGCTCTCGCACCCTTCTGGCCATATTTTTTTCTTTCTTTGACCCTGGGATCACGTTTAATAAAACCTGCCTTTTTCAAAATATGCCTTAATTCAGGGTTTGATAAAAGAAGAGCTTTAGTAATACCATGCCTTATTGCACCGGCCTGTCCTGCAATACCTCCTCCTTTAACCGTAACTTTTATATCAAACAATTCAGTGTTGTTTGTTAGAACAAGTGGCTCCATCATAGTTGTTTTCACTGTTCGAATCTTGAAATAATTATCCACAGAACGATTATTAATAACAATTTCGCCTTTTCCAGGCATTAACCATGTTCTGGCAACAGCATTCTTCCGTTTTCCTGTAGCATAAAAAAAATTTTCTTTATTCATTTTATTCCTTTATAATTCAGACCCTATTAAAAAACCTTTGCATAACCCTATCATTATAAGCCACAAGATTGCACCGGATTTTGGTTCGTCTGCAAGACACATCCTCCGGCACATATCAGAATATGTGTCAGTAGATATAACATTGAAAACGGGTCAAAAAGACAAGCAAGATGCGCAATTATTTCTTACTGAGACACTTACTAAAGCGCAACAACTTCCGGATGTTGAGACTCATGAGGATGTTTATCCCCTACATAGACTTTCAACTTTTTATAAAGCGTTGATCCAAGCCTGTTTTTAGGCAGCATTCCCTTTACAGCAAAACGTATAAGATCTTCAGGTTTTTTATCGAGAAGATCATTTGCGGTAATTGTCTTAAGCCCACCTATGTAACCGCTGTGTCTGTAATAGCATTTCTTATCCCACTTCTTGCCTGTCAAAGTAATCTTTTCGGCATTTATTACTATTACCGTGTCACCGGTATCAGTATGAGGTGTAAACAAAACATTATGTTTACCTCTTAGACGCGAAGCTATCAAGGTCGCAAGCCTTCCGAGAACTACCCCATCTGCATCAACAACACACCATTTATCCTGATTATCGGACTGTTTTGCACTATATGTATATTTTTTCACAACATTTCACTCCTAAGTCGTATTAAGAAATTGATTTTGTAAAACAAATAATAGATAGATGTCAAGTAGAAAAACACTCTTTTTTGTTTATTGTTTTATGATTGTATTGAGACCGTTGTACTTGCTTTTGTGGTTGATGAATTAATCTTGCAATTATTGCAATAATATAGTAAATTTTTAATAAATACTATAGGAAATTACGAAAATATTGAATCTCTTTTTTTTCAATTAAAAAAAAAGACGCCACATAGTTCATTGAAAAAATTGTGAACTGTAAACCGAGAACGGCTACTAAATATCTTTATTTTCTCGAAGCAGGTTAAAATGGATGACATGCTTTCAGTCATAACACTCAATCTTCGCTTTGGTCTGGCAAACGACGGTCCCAATAACTGGAATCTCCGAAAAAAATGTTTTCCCTTCCTTTTCGATAAATATCCTGCTGATTTCATAGGGTTACAGGAAGCAAACGATTTTCAAACAGATTTTCTCAAAAATATTCTGACCGAGCACAAGTTTATTGGGAAAAGAAACCCAGCTCCTTTGTTTTGGCAAAATAACATTATTTTCTATAAAAAAACCTGGAAATGCATCCATAGTGAACATTTTTTCTTGAGTCCAACTCCAATGATACCCAGCCGTTCCAGAGAAAGCCTCTGGCCAAGACAATGCACAATCGGTATATTTGAAAGCAATGGGCATTCGCTTATATACATTAATACCCACTTTGATTTCGACCCTGCTGTCCAGGTTAAAAGCGCTGAGCTGATCATGAAGCGGCTGTCACGTCTTCCGTCTGAACTGCCTGTAATTTTTACGGGAGACTTCAACGCAACCCCTTCCCGTCCCTGTTATAAAGTATTAACAAAGCAAAATAAAAAATTAAATTCAACAAATAACCTTTATTTTAAAAATACCTTTAGTGAGCCTTTCCCAGGAACGCATCATGGATTTTCAGGAAATAGCAATGGAGATCATATTGACTGGATTCTATATCGCGGCAGGATTATTTCAGTAGATTGCAAGGTAATTCATGATAAAATTCATGGTTTATATCTATCAGATCATTTTCCGTTATATGCAAAATTCAAATGGGAAGAACAATAAAATCACCATTGAGCTTTTTGCTCAATGGTGACACTACTTCTTTGTCTTTTGCGCTACAGTACATGCCGCAGCAGCATTTAATTTCCCTCCAGACTCAACAATAAGATTATTATAAACCACTTTACCCGTACAACTTCCGGTGGAAAGTATTATCAGCTGGTTTGAAACCTCTAATTCTCCATCAAATATTCCCCCTATGGTAATACTCGTCGCCTTTGTATCTGCACAAACAACCCCTTCTTCAGCGACAATAACGGTTTCACCAACAAGCGTTCCCTTCACTGTCCCTTTTATTACCAATTTCCCTTTGGCAGAAATCGTGCCATCTACAATCAATCCCTTATCAATAATAGAAATATTTTCAGTTTTATTCCACACAATATATCTCCTGTATAAAAAATCAAAACCGGTTCAGGTTCTACAGAAATGCAATCCGTATGTAAATTCAGCAAGTTATTGCAAAACAGGTTCTTCAATCTCTACGAATAATTCTCCTGCTTTTTGATTTTTGTATGTAACTATCACCTTATATTTTAATCCCTTTTTATCCAGCGAATAATTCTTCCAGAGATCTTTGGCAGTATCAATTACATATCCCCTGTCTTCCCCAGTATTGTTGGCCGTATTACTTACAAAGCCTTTAAAGTTTACAATCATATCCGAAGGATCTCCAGGACCTCCGATTACATCTACAATTTCAAAGATGTCGCCTTTTATTAGTTTGGCACAATCATTGTTCTTATAAATTATTTTTTTACAGTTAATTTTGACCTTAAAAGAATCTACATAAGGCTTCAATGTTAGTTCCTTTGAAACCGATATACCCTTAGCCATTATTCGATGACTTTTACCAGGCACTATATAAACACTTCCACATGGGAAATAATCCTTTCTTGCAACAATTCTTGTCGGCCCTGTTATCCTGATTTTCTTCCGCATATCTCTTATACTTCCATAACCAATAACATCAGCAGAAAGTCCTCGTTCGTAGTTTGTCTCAATATGAGATATCATAATATTATCATTGGAGTTAATATGAAGCGTCTCCTGGTTTTTAACAACAATCGGCAAAGAATTATTTATAGATATAACAAGATAATCCAGCACAGGTTTATCAAGGTTAAGACCGGGGGTCTCTGGAATAATATCAAATTTTTCCATAAAGGCATTTATTGCAAGGTTATGATGGCGCACCTTCAACTCCAGGGGAAGCGATTTGCTTGTCTCAATACCAAATGCCGGTATGCCGCATGTATATAAAGCATAATATGTAGCAGATTTACGCTGTTCCTTATGCAGGGATTTTTTGTCAGCAGTTTTGTGATTGTTAAAATGAAAATAGTTAAGAGGATTTTTAATATTCTTGTTAATTTTATCCGCTACCCAGTTCGCCATAGCGCCAAGCTTGATAACTTTTTCTGTTTCAGGATTAATATAGACTCCACAATCTGAGATAATCGACTGTCCGTATTTCTTCGGATTTCTATCAGAACTTTCCCATTTTTCTGAATAAAAACCTGAGCCATCGTGCAGATTGAGCAGACAACTGCTTTCATCGATTAATTTTTTTAAGATTTCAACGATTTTGGTTTCATAATTATTTTTAAGATCTTTCCCGAACTTTCGATTCATATCGTCATTTATCTTGCGCCGGCACAAAACAATAGACTTAAAATTGGCTCTTGGAACTACAATAAGGTTTCCTTTAGATAGACTAATATCTGCATAATGATCTGCTGAAAGAAACCCTCCCGGCTCATCACCCTGAATTCCACCTATTAAAAGAAGTGTTTTCCCAGGCATCTTGCCATATATTTTGTATATATCAAGCTCATGATCGGTGCCTTCAAAAAAAACAGTGTGTACTTTTTTTTGCGCCCAAACAAAATCCGGCCAAGCAACATCCGACAGGATAAAAACAAGCATAATCGAAAAAACAACAATTATGGTTTTACACACCGGACAAATTATTGATTGCACGTTTCTATGAAACAAAATTAAATCCTTATTATGGTTCAAAAGTAAAGCGTCTAAAGTGAGCTAAAGCTCCTAAAGCTATGGAGTCGCTTCGCTCCGTCTGTTTTTCCAGATTGCAGAGTAAAGCGACAACAACATTCATCATTCGACGTTGGACGTTCAATGTTCGACGTTTATCCATTCTCCCATTCTCATTCTAAGATATTCTCAATAACTTCTGTAATTTTTACCGGGTATTTCTTTTCCAGCAACAAATCCCCTTCTGTATTATAGACTAATATAGAAGCGTTACTAAACCGTTTTGGATTTGTGTCATTCTGTGCCTTGAACCTTACTGTTTTAAAACGATAAATAGAAAAATACTGTCCGTTTTTATAAAGCGAGGGCTTTCCTGAAACCATAGTAACACTGGGAAATATCAGATGGCTGCTATCATTTATATCATCATTTTTCAATATAACAAAAGCGTGTCCTGAGACAGGCTGAGAATCGGAAGATGTGTTTATTATTTTAAACTGCACTCTCAATATGCTGCTGTCAGGTTCAAATAAAATTACGAAATCTTCAATTGAAACCACTGGCAGGCTTGCCGATCTTGCTGAATCTGTTTTTTCTTTCGGCTGCTTCTCGCTGATTAATAAAACTGTTTTATCAAAATCTGCCGAATCGGAACTGGTTTTAACGGATACTTTTGGGTCGATCGAACTATCGGAAGTTTCACCTGCCTGTTTTTTCTCAATGCCAACAAGGCTACCTTCGACCACGGATTTATCCAGAACAGAACGAACCATAAAAAGGTCCCTTTCCTCACGCAAAGCCGTAACCTGTTTTTTTGATATATCCAAAGCATTTCGCAACCCATCATTTTCTTTGCTTAAGTTTCCTGAAACAATCAATAAGTACGAAATTGAAACAACAACAATAATCACTGTCAACAGCAATACTAACAGCAGTTCCTTAAGCCTTCCAATCGATATTGTCTTCCCATGATCTCCTATTGCCAAAAGAATCCATGAGTCAAACCTTTTTGATTGTTTTGGCAAAGACAACGTTTTTACAACTTTTTCCAAGTTTCCCGGTAGATTTTCCATAACCCCTTTTCACGTATCAATATTAGCCGTTTTATGCCTACTGCTTTAAAAACGTTGGATTTATAAGTTTGCACAAAAGAAACGTCAGCCCTCTTTCTACTTTTTTTAATAGTTAATTTGTTTTTTGAAACATTAATAAAATTGTATTTTCGATTTAATCGTTTTTTATACTTAAGCCAGGACTTCAGATTCATGCCCTGAGACCGGAAATTGTCGGCATAATATTTGCTGTATGTTGTAATATCCTTAGCGGACCAGGCTTTCAGCCATCCATCAATCAGGTTTTCGATTTTATCTTTGTCTTCAAACCTTTTTTTCAGGTCGTAGCTTGCAGCAACAAGTGAATGTTTTTGTTTGAAACCACTATGACTTTTCGAAACAGACTGATACTCCTCGCCAACTATTTTGAATTGGCCTTTTTTGTCTGAAATATAAAACTTTTTGCGGCCAACCAATAAATCAATACCCGAAGAACTGACAAACTGATCAAACAAAACCATATAAATCCCGTTATGTCTGAAGATTGAATTCTTTTTCAGATCAACAGACAACTTCAGATCAGATGCATGAAAACTCTTTTTAATCCCGATCCAGTCAGACCACCACGAAATATCAGGAACATATTCATGGCTGTAAAAATTCAAATATTCATGATAAGTGCCTTTTTCAAGCGCATCTTTCCATTGTAAAACAAACTTCAATATGGAATCTTTAATTTTTTTATTGCAATCTGCAGATACAAAGGAAAGCTTATCCACAATAACAATCGGAGTTTTATTTAAATCTATATATTTTGCCAACCTGTCAATATCATTATTTGCAAGAACGATACAGCCATTGGAATCCATCGGTTTTATAAGTTTATCTGTTCCATGAAGCCAGATCGAATAACCATTACGACCTTCAATCCGATCAAAAAGATTAGGATAATCTATAGGAAAGGCCCTTGTTCCATATACAGGTGAAAGATCGCTTTTATTAAATTTTCTTGTAAAAAAATATATGCCTTCAGGTGTCTTTTTGTCTCCGGAACAAGATTTATCTCCGGCGACTTCGCCGGTTGAACAATTAAAACGTAATTTTTCATTAAATGTGCCATCATAAGTATATAAAAATAGTTGCTGGGTATTTTTTTCGACAATAATCCCATATCCAGCGTCTTTTTCCACATCAAATGAAAGAAAGACCTCTGGTATGCGCACTTGATTTGTCTGAATTTCCGCAGTGGCCAGCAAATACTTTGTCCCGATATTTTTGCCATGAAATGCAAGAGCAGACGGACTTATTAAAAGCAAAGCAAAAAGCCATATAAGAAATTTCAGTGATTTCAGTGACTTCATATAATCAATCAAATTTATATTTATTGTCTCTTTTCTAATTGAATGTTGGCTCATTAGAGATGAGACCTTTGGAAAATGCTCAATTTTGCCTGCCCCGTTAAATCTGTTTTTATATTTAAGCCTGATGCAGTAATTTTGCAAAAAACTTACTAAAACATCTTCTCTTGAACACTAAATCCAAGATGTTTGTATGCTGCATCTGAAGCCTTTCTGCCTGAAGATGTTCTAATAATAAAGCCGATTTTCAGCATATAAGGCTCAACAACATCCACAAGTGTATCGGTTTCTTCCTGAAGTGTGGCGGAAATAGCTTCAATACCAACCGGGCCTCCATGATAAAACTCAATTATTGTTTTCTGGTGATCCTGCCATCAGCTCTAACCTGCACATAGTCCCTGACACGTTTTAACAATCTATTAACAATTCTCGGAGTTCCTCTGGATCTTTTCGAAAGCTCACCCGCTCCTTTGTCGTCGATATCAACTTTCAGCAAAGCAGCTGAACGCCTGGAAATTCGTACCAGATCCTTTTCCTCATAAAAATCAAGACTTCTTAAAATACCAAACCTGTCCCGCAAAGGCGCAGATAACAAACCAACACGTGTGGTTGCTCCAATAAGAGTAAAGCGCTTCAGGCGATATCTATGACTCCGCGCATGCGCCCCCTTGTCAAATACAAAATCAACGGCAAAATCCTCCATGGCAGGATATAAAAACTCTTCCACTGTCTTTGGAGTACGATGTATCTCATCAACAAACAGGATATCACCCTCTTCAAGATGGGTAAGAATACCGATAAGATCTCCCCCTTTTTCGAGAGCAGGCCCTGAAGTAACAGTGAGGTTACCTCCCATTTCATTAGCAATAATATGGGCCAGAGTAGTTTTCCCAAGCCCTGGAGGTCCATGAAAAAGGATATGATCTATAGGCTCTTCACGCTGCAAAGCAGCTTCAATCGCAATCTTAAGTGTTTCAACGACCTCTGCCTGACCAACATAATCAGAAAGTCGTTCAGGACGCAAAGAGAGAATTTCAGGTTCCTGGTCAACAGGCAGACATGATCCAGTAAGCATACCATGTTTGTCAGAAGAATATGTCAGTATATCGTCTGTCATTATTTGTACCTGTTTACATCTAAATTCAGGTTCAGGGTTCAAGGTCATCAGGCCCTGTGTTACTGGTTCTCCGCAGCACGATATACTTCTTCAAAAAGTTCTTCCGGTGTAGAAATAGAAATATTGCGCTTCATGGCTTCCAAAATCATCTTCCTTGCTTCAGCAGCTTTATAACCGAGCTGAGAAACAAGAACATCTAATACCTGCTCTGATAAGTCATACTTAACAGCCGACTCTTTTTCCTCTGATTTGCGGATTAATGCAAATTTGTCCATTTTGCCTTCAAGACTGGCGATGATTTTTTGAGCTGTTCTGTTACCAATGCCTTTTAATCGCTTCAGGGTGGCAACATCTTTTGATTCAATGGCTCTTGCTATTTCACGAACAGGAATAGTCAGCGCTTGCACCGCTTTCAATGGCCCGACACCTTCAACCGAAATAAAATATTTGAAAAATTCTCTTTCCACCTCAAGATTAAAACCGATCAACACAGGCTTTGGTTGTCTTTCCGTCTGTTGATAATAAATATAAAAAGAAAGTTCTTTACCAATCTCCTTTGACCGCAAGGTTTCCATCACAAATGCGGGAAGCAGGATTTCATACCCAAGCTGATTAGCAAGAAGAAGTATCTGGTCATTTTCTTTCTTTAAAAGTTTACCTTCAATATATCCTATCATATTCTTTTATTATAATATCAAGTTAGCGCACCTTCGGTGCGGATATAAGATAAGTGAGCTAAAGTATATTAAAGTGCCTAAAGTTAAGGAACGCGCCTTCGGCGCTGCCAATCTTAATTTTTTCTCACCATATAACTTTGCTCACTTTGTTTCTATCTGAACTTATAACGCATACCCTGAAAATCTATAGCACGCCGAAGGCGGACCACAACTTTAGGCATTTTAGGCACTTTAGCTCACTTTAGGCACTTTTACATCATGTCTTCATATCGATAAAGGCCAATGAGAGCGAGGCCTAATGCATCTGAAGCATGGTAAGGCCTGATTGGGTCAGGCAGGTTTAATAAATGCCTGACCGTTTTTTCAAGCTGCATCTTGCTTGCATTGCCGTTTCCTGTCAAAACCTGCTTGGCTTCACGAACAGGAACCTCTGCGACAGGCACGTTAACATGACATCCGGCAAGGAGAATTACACCTGTAACTTTGCCCAATGTTATACCGGCATTAGGATATTTAGTCAGAGAAAATATATCTTCTACAACCATAATATCCGGTTTTTCATCTTCTAAAACTTTAAGAAGCCTGGAAAAAATTTGATTGAGGCGGGCTGACAATGAAGTATTTTTTGAAGTGTTAATGCTGCCATAGGAACAACCATTAATCTTTAACCCTCTTCCAATAACAACACCAATACCTGTTGCAGCTAAACCTGGATCTATACCGATAGTCTTGATAATCATATACTCATAAAATTGTCGAAACCTTTGGAAAATGTTTAATTTTGAATTAAAAACTCAAACTTATATTTAAGCCTAATCAGAAATTAACAAACTCATTTTTACTACGGAGCAGACAGGCAATTAAATTATAGAACCTACTTTTTTGAGTTTGCAAATTTCTATTTAATGCAAAAAGTTGAAGAGAATGAAGAGTTTTGCAAAGATCTTTCAAAATCCCTTTAACTTCTGTTTCGCAATCTTTGCCTCATTAGATTTTGGATGTTTTGCTATTAATTCTTTTAAAACAAGACGGGCATTCCCCTTGTCCCCAAGCTTCAGAAAGGCAAATCCCTGTTTTAACAAAGAAGCCGAAACTTTATTTCCTTTTGGGTATCCTTCCATTACCTTCTGGTATTCTAATATTGCGTTTTCATAATATTTTCCACGATAATATATCTCACCGATCCAGAATTGAGCATTATCGGCATTTTTCGACTTTGGATATTTTTTTATAAGTTTTTTAAAACCTTCAGATGCAGCTTCAAGGTCGCCTTGATCAAATGCCTTTTTAGCTGATATGTAAATCTCATTTTCTGAAAGATCCTTTTCATCCCCGCCCGTACCCTCAATTACCTGACCAGCTTCGGAAGGTTCAAGATTTAAATACTTTTCTATATATATAATACGATCCTTATTTAAACTTGCGATATTCTCTATTTTATCTAAATTATTCTTTGTTTTTTTATCCGAAGCTTCAATATTCTCCACTTTCCGTTTTAACAGATAGTCGGTTTCCTCCAGTTTTCCGTTCAAGGTACGAATATCCTCACTAAACTTATTGAGCATAACACGCAATTGAGCATATTGATTTCTGATACGACGTTCCTTTTCTTCCTGGATCTTGTCATACTCTTTAGTTAGAGACTTAATCCGCATGTCCTCAAATTCTTCTCTGCCCTGCTCGAGTACACCCACACGATCATACAGTGAAATAACATCCTGCTGCAATGTACACCCGCACAACATTATAAGAGATATAATAAATACAACAATGAATTTCATAGCAGACCGATAAAACTTTCTGGTTCCATACCCACTATCTTGCTCAAATAGTCAAGTAGTTAACTACTCGACAAATAATCCTATTCGACCGAATCTATTCTATAGTAAAATGCGCTCGTCTGTTCTTTGCCCAGGCTTCTTCATTATGACCTGGATCAACAGGACGTTCCTCGCCATAGCTTATAGTCGTTAATCGCGAGCCTTCAATGCCAAGATCGACAAGGAAACTTCGTGCGCTTTCAGCGCGTCTGTCTCCCAGGGCAAGGTTATAGTCGTTTGTGCCGCGTTCATCACAATGCCCTTCAATAATCACAGACACCTCAGGATTATTCCACAACCATTCAGCCTTTCTTCTTAAAACATCCTGCGCCAACGGAAGAAGATTAGATTTATCAAAGTCAAAGCAAATATCTTCATTAATGAACATATTCCTCGCTGCCATCTTCTCACGTTTTGCCGCTTCTGCTTTAAGACGCTTCTCCTCTAATGCCCTCTGTCTGAACAGCTCTTCCTGTTTTGCTTTTTCAGCAGCCTTTCTTACCGCTTCATCCTCAGGCGCTTGAGTTACAGCAGGCTCAGATTTAACCACTTTCTTTGCACATGAAGCAGTAAACAATAAACCAGGAATTACAAGTAACAGGGCTAAACTTATCCATAATTTTTTTCGCATTTTTCCTCCTTTAAATAATAATCAGCATTATTAAATTCGACCACATATTACTCTAACAGAGCGAAAACAATCACTTAATATACTAAATCAATAGTATGTTATTCCCGCGAAAAATGGGCACGTAATATGTTGAGAGTCTGAAAAATCACTGTAACGCAGTAAATGCAATTTTTTACGAGACCGTCAATTAATGTCTAATGACCATTTCGGGTTTGTCTGTTCACCAGGCAAAGCAAGCAAACGTCTTTGATCGGTTCCATAAGAAGTCATTACATAAAGTCTGCTGGGCCCCTCCCGTGTTGAAGAAAATACAATAAGACTTCCATCAGGAGACCATGAAGGGGTCTCGTTATCACCTTCATTACATGTCAATTTTACCGGCTCACCACCATCAGTACTAATAACACATATATTAAACCGCCCGTTTTTCATGGCAGCATATGCTATTTTGTCTCCATCCGGCGACCAGCTTGGCGAAGTATTATAACGACCATAAAAAGTTAATCTTCTAATCTTTTCTGATTCAATGTCCATGATATAAATCTGCGGGGTTCCTGACCTGTTTGAGACAAAGGCCATTTTACCGCCATCCGGAGACCAGACCGGCGAAATATCAATTCCCGGATTATGTGTTAATCTCTTAATAATTTTACCGGTTCCGGTCAACATATAAATTTCAGGATCTCCTGAATAAGAAAGCGTTGCTGCCAATTCAAATTTACCTGGAACCCATGCCGGTGTTATATTAATACCCTTCTTTGCAACTACTACGCCACGTTTTTCTCTTAAATGCTCTATGTAAAGATCCGGCGTACCCCTTTTATAGGCAGTATAAGCAATCCATTTTCCGTCCGATGACCAGGCAGGCGAAAGAGTAATATTTTTTGTTCGGGTTTTCTGTACAGGGTTATTCCCGTCAAATTCACACATATATATCTCCTTGTTCCCCGAACCAGTTGATATAAAAGCTATTTTGCTATTAAAAAAACCTCTTTTGCCGGTCATTACATATATCACTTCACTGCAAAAACGCCGGATTATTTTACGTTGATCGTTTATCCGCCCCTTGTATCTTTTGCCGACAAGCAATCTCCCCTTAAATGGGTCATACAGCCTGAACTCCATCTCAACAACACCCTTGTTAATCTGAAGGCCTCCGGTTATCAAAAGCTCAGCGCCAATACCTGTCCAGTTTTGAAAATTTATCTTTGGAGCAATTATGCCGGACTTCTCAGGATCTACAAGGAAAGCGTCTTGATCAAGAATTTTAAAATAACCTGTAAATTCCAAAGTTTCGGAAAGCAAATGAGATAACTTGCTTGACATCCGTTTCTCGGCAAAATTTTCAGATACTGTTTTAAACAAAGGAATAGCTATCGGTATTTTTCGTAAAAAAGGATTATTTATATCAATATAATTGTATTCTGCATGACATAAACCAGTATCAATAAAAAAAAGGTGCATTACAATTATTAAGCCGATTATATTAAAATAAAAATTGCGTTGTCTGTAGTAAATTAACATAAATAATAACCATCAGGTTCACGGTTCAACAGTTGTTGATTCTCTGACCTCCAACTTCTGACC
>JAFCZU010000068.1 GCA_019314185.1 Deltaproteobacteria bacterium
TAACAACCTGCCTCCGTTAGCAATTCAATCTATCTGCCATATTGCACCACTTACAGCAAGCATACAAAACAGCCAATTAAAAAGGTTTATGCTGATAAAAGCTACCCTGCCCAGTTAAATAGGTCTCCCATATTTTTCTATGTAACCTCTAACATAACACCCACGAATATAATGTTTAATTTTAGCAAATTTAACTCTGGTCATTTAACCGGGTAAAGAAAACCCAACAGAAAATTTCTTTCTATGAATAATATAACTGACGACATTATGAGAAAAAATACTACTACGGCTAAATTAACCAGGTTAAATATGTTCTATGAACATTTGCTGGAGATATTTTATAATGCTGGTACATGTTTACCTGTCTATGCGCTTTAGAAAAAAAATCGATATAAAAATCTACACTCCAGCAATTTAACTGAGTGAACCTCCTATGAAAAAGAACGTAATAAGAAAATATTTACCCCGTTAAATGTTTTTGTGTTTTATTTAACTGGGGTCAACAGTCCGTTATGTTGTAGAATAGTATTTTAGACTTAGTCATTTGCATGATGGGAGACCTTTGAAAAATGTTCAATTTTGTCTGCCCTGTTAAATTTGAAAACTATTTAACAGGGGTTCGAGTACAAGAAAGGCAAAAATTTCAACCACAGGAATATATTGAATATTCCGAGGATTGAAATTTGAAACTGAAGCGGTAATCGGGCAAAAGGGAACGTTTTGCAAAGCTGTTTTTATATATTATGAAAAAAAGTCAAGGATAACTGCTTAATAAAGAATCGAAAAACATGTTATTTATAGATCATCTTAGTTTTACTCTGATTTTTCGTTGTTGTGTAAGTTGTGAAGGAGACGCGGACAGACTTTTTACCCTTGGCAGGGATATTCCGTATTTCATAGCGATAATGCGGATACATATTGTGGCTGCAATCGCGCAAAATAATTGTATGTTCTCGTTGCATCCAAGAGCCCTTGTCACAACAAAGCAAGCGCCACCCAATAAAGCGGCTGTCGCATAGAAATCTGTATTAAGAACAGCCGGTATTTTGCAAACCAGCATGTCTCTGATAATCCCGCCACCTGTAGCTGTTATGGCAGCCATCATTATGATTCCTATGGCGCCCAAACCACAGGTTGACGCTTTAGCTGCGCCAATCGCCGCAAATACGCTTAAACCAAGCGCATCTGAAGCCATTACACTATCCCAGCGGGACGCAATTCTCGTAGATCCGATAAACACGAGGAGCCCTCCAACAAAACATATCAACAGATAGGTTTCATCCTGAAATGCTGCCGGCGGAGTAATACCAAGTATCAGATCTCTTACAATTCCTCCTCCGACCCCTGTAGCTACCGATAGAACCAACACGCCAAAGATGTCGAGTTCATACTTGACTGCGCGAAATGCGCCTGACATGGCAAATACGAATGTGCCGAATATATCAAGAAAAGTTATCATTATTAATACCTCAATTGAGCTTTTAGCAGTTAGCGCAACAATTTCAATATATTTCTAAAGGTCAACATTTCACCTAATGGGTGAAAATTGAATTGCTGGCAACTGTCCGAAATAATAAGAATTAATTGCCAAGAGCTCATCTTGGCTAATAATCCCTGCTTCTTGGAGAATTGATTTAATTTCTTTCTGGAATATATCCCAATCAGGAGGACAGTCATTATGACCACAGTTATATGTCAGCATCTTACCACGCTTTGCTGCGTTAAAAAGGGTAAGACCATGTCCGTAGTGAATCACTTCATCGTTTTTTCCGTGAACAATTAAAACTGGCCCAGAGTATGATTTTACTGTCGATATATTATCAAAGGTATCCAGAACAAGAAAATCGGGAGCATGATATTTTGATGCCATCGTTTTTGTGTTGATAAATGATGACATAAGGATGAGCATTGCAGAAGGACGCTTTGTTGCGAGAGCACATGCAGCACCGCCGCCGATCGAGCGTCCTATGAGGATGATCTCAGAAGGATCGACGTCTTTTCTTAAAATTAAAGCATCATAAGCCGCAACAAAAGCTTCAGTAATGCTTTTTTGAGATGGAGAGCCTGTTGACCTTCCATAACCCGGGTACTCGACAAGCAATACACCAATTCCAAGTTCTGTAAATTTTTTCAGCCTTTCAGGCCATTGATCGATTATTTCCGCATTTCCATGAGCAAAAATAACTGCTGGCCGCGGGCTCTGACCATGTTGCGATGAAGGTGGAATAAACCATGTTTCGATTTTTCCACAACCTGCATTTATCCAGTTTTTTTCAATGTCCGGCATGTTTTCACTTATGTTTGAAAGCTCTGATGTTTTAATGCAGGGAAACATTATATGACGCTGTATAAAAAAAAGGAGGCCACAATAAGCAAGGTAGAAACAAAAGAACCACAATACAATTTTACTTAAAATATTCAAAAGTTACCTCGGTCAAAGGAATCTTCAAAGAATTATATATAATGTATGGCTTGCATTAATACATAATAATTTGGTAATATTCAATATTAAAAATTGTGAGCTGTTACACTGTTTTATTGACCTTTAAACTTAAGCAGGAACCAACCATGATTGAATCAAAATATTTGACAGATAATATTAAAAACATACAACAGCTTTTAGCAATTCCAGCTTTGAAAAATTTCGAAACAAAAGCCCTTGGGCAAATGCTCAGATTAAGCAAAATAAGGCGATATGAAGACGGAGAAATAATTATAAAAGAGGGCGATCTTGACCTGTGGCTTTATTTTCTTCTGTCCGGCAAGATACGGATAGAAAAAAAAGGTATGTCCATTTGTACAATAAGCAAAATGGGTGAAATTTTTGGTGAAATGAGAATAATAGACAGCTTAAGCAGATCAGCCTCGGTATATGCGGTTGGCAAAACCGTGTGTATGGCTGTCAATACTTCAGGCAAAGAAAAATATTCTCCGGATGATGAATCAACATATGTCCTTTTATTATTATACAGAGTGTTGGCTGAATATATATCAATCCGGCTGCGTTTGACAAATGAAGAACTTGTTGCACTTAAAAAAAATATTGGTACACAGGTAAAATAAAGCATATGAAAAAGACCGTTTCCTTTTCCAAAGATTCCGTAAATATTTTTTTCCATATCCTCACAAATTGTAATCTTAAGTGCCAGCACTGTTATATCAACAAAAAACAGCACGGAGAAAATCAACTTTCAATAGAAACTATTGAAACATGGCTTAGCGCATTTGCAGAAAAAAGCGGTAGGGCAAATGTTATTTTTTTAGGAGGAGAACCCACTCTTCATCCAGATCTGGCATTAGCCATTAAAAAAGCAAAATCTATCGGATATAAATCCATAACAGTTGATACCAATGGGTATCTTTTCCATGATATACTTTCTAAAGTAGATCGTAATATTGTTGATTATTTCAGCTTCAGCTTAGACGGCGCTACAAGAGAAACAAATGATATGCTCAGGGGAAAAGGATCGTATGATAAATGTATTGCTGGCATTAAAAAAGCGGTTTCAAAAGGTTTTACAACAAGTCTTATATATACGGTGAGCAGCGCCAATATCCATGAACTCCATATGATGGAGCCATTGCTGAAGGATTTGGGGATTAACAGATTTTTTATACAAGTAATCGGAATCAGGGGAAAATCTGTTGGAAACAGCTCTGTAGAATTACAGGTTTCCAGATCCCAATGGTTAACCATAATTCCAAAAGTTGCAGAAAAGGTAGCCGGGCTTGGCATTATTGCTACTTACCCAAAAGTTTTTTTAAATCCCGAAGAAAATTTTGAATGCGGCGGTCTGGTTGCAGAAAATTATTTTATATTTCCCAATGGCAGGGTATATCGATGCCCGTTATGTGAGGATTTTCCTTTACACAGCATGGCATTTAAAAATAATAATCTTATTAATACTGACAGAATAAATGAAAGGGATTTGTTTGGGCTTAACATACCTGAAGGATGCGTGATGAACAAAATCATACAACCTGCAAATTTAAGCTATAACAGCAACGGCGCTCCGGATTATAAAATTGCTTGCTGTCTGTTGAAAGAGGAGGTCAGGATGTAACCCAAAATGAGCAATCAGCAATTAACTTTTAGCTATTAGTCAAACTATATCAAGATGTTATTAGACAATAACATCTCACCCAATAGATCAAAATCGAATTGCTGGCAGGCACCTGAAATAACAAGAACTAATCGCTTACCTTAGATATCAACAAACAGACAATGAGTTTTTCTCTATTAACAGACAACAAAAAATTATTGAGATCAGAA
Source organism: Deltaproteobacteria bacterium (assembly GCA_019314185.1). The sequence continues at coordinate 4,274 of JAFCZU010000068.1, forward strand.
GGAGTTTACAATGCCCATATTCGAATATGTATGTAAAAAATGTGATAGTCATTTTGAACAACTGGTTCTATCCCCAGAAGATCCTGATCCTAAATGTCCCAAATGCTGTGGTAACAACGTAAAAAAGCTTATATCCGCTGGGAATGTCAGACCACATGGTATTCCCACAGGTTCTGGTGGGTTCAAGCCGCCGAAGTGCATGTCTTGTAACCAATCCTCAAAATAAGAAACCATTACATTGCTTCGCAAATCAAACTTGAGTACAACCGGGGCTATTTAGAATTAAGTTTATTGGAAGTTACAAGTGAGCTAAAATTAATGAATCGCTTTGCTTCATCTTCTTATATAAAATTGGTCACGCCAAAGGCGCATTCCTCAACTTTAGTCACTTGTAACCTTTTTGTAGTTTATCAGGAATTTTGATGTTTTTTAATAAACTAAAACCAGCTGTTTCCAAATATGTGTTAATTACTCTTGCCGGTTTGATGTGGAGCACAGTGGGTGTAATGCTTTGTCGTATGGCTTATTTCTGGCTTAAAGAAGTTGGCTGGTTTGCTGCTTTACCTTTTGGGCTGCTGGGAATTATTTTGTCATTTGCCGCATATTGTTTTGGTTTTTCCAGAATCGCTCGAAAAAATATTGATCGTATCTGCCTGCTGCCTGAAAAAGGATGTGTTTTTGCATTTCAGGCATGGAAAAGTTATCTGATCATTCTTGTTATGATTGTACTTGGAATAATTCTGCGGCATTCTCCAATTCTCAAACAATACCTGGCAATTATCTATATAACTATAGGTAACGCGCTTCTGCTGGCAAGTTTACACTATTACAAATGGTTGTGGCGGATGCTAATTCTGAAAAAATCATATCTGTCTTCAAAAGAAGTTTAATTACTCAAGTTTCGCACCCTTTAATTTAGCCAAAGCGTTAGACGGCAAGGACTAAAAATAAATTTTAAGGCGAAATATACTGCCTGTGCTTTTTACAACGGCGCAAATCAATTAATATAAGATTGATGCTTAATACATCATTAAATTAAATATGTTATATCTCCTTTGCGCCTGATCATAATGTATGTTGCACGGGTTGCTGTTTACAAAATATAAGTATATTGGAAGTTATAAAATATGATGGCTTCGTAAAAAGTCTTCTGTGAACGACTTTGAGCCTTTTGGGAAAAAAGTAAGATGTTCATCGTTAAGAAATGCAAGCTATTTGAGGCCATCAGGCCGAGTTCTTGCATTTTAGATGAACATTTTAATTACGTCCAAAATGGTCATGAAGTGAACAAAATAGACTTTTTACGAGACCGTCAAAGAATAAAGAACCAGTATTATGAAAAAGTTTAAAATAATATTTTTCTTTTTAATTTGTTTGACTTGGATATTTGCGTGTCATAACCGACCTGGAACAGTTAAACACACTGAATTCCAGAGTTTCTCCATTTTTGAGCAAAAGTGTTCCAATTGTCATGAAGCTGATGAATGCGCAATGCTTCTAATCAACGAAAAATTCTGGGGAAAGACCATACTTCGTATGAGCAGGAAACAAGGTGCGGAGATTACCAGATCCGATGTTGAAAAATTAATAAGCATGCATGTTGAGAAGCAGAAAGCAGAAAGAGATTTTTTCCTGAAGCAATGCACTCATTGCCATGGAGCAGAAATATCATTACCGGCTATAAAGACAAAGCGGAAATGGAAAGAAACGATTCGTCGTATGATGGCCAAGACCAAGAGAGAAATAAGTGATGAAAAAATCAATCTGTTAATCAATCACCATGCAAGATGTCAAAATATGATTATGGCAAAGTGTTCTCAATGCCACGATCTCAAAAGGGTCGTTAGTTTAGAGCGCGATGAGGAAAACTGGCGGAAGATAGTTTCTGCCATGTCCAAAGAAAAGGGTAGTGACATAAACAAGGATGAAATAAATATAATAGTTAGTTACCACCGTCATAGACAGAAAAAAGACAGGGAATTGTTTGAAACAAAATGCTCAAAATGTCATAAAAGGATGAATATTCAAACCCCTCCAGAAGTAGAAAAAACACCCGATCAATGGAAGACAACGATCAGACGTATGATGGAAAAGACCAGCGATGTCATGAGCGATGAAAACGTTGACACTTTAATCCACTATCATACCAGGGCTCACAGCATGATAGTATCAGGAAGATTAGAGACCCAGGCTAAAATACTTGGCCTTGATTCCGTCGAACTCTTTAAAAGAAAATGTTCAACCTGCCATTCTTTGGAAAAATCACTCCACATCTTGGAGGAATCATGGCAAAAGACCATTCTGTCTATGGCAAAGAAAGATGGGAGCACCATAACTGCAAGCGATGTTTCTGAGCTGGTTAATTTTCATGTGACAAGACAGGAAAAGGAACAAAAGCTATTCTTAAGAGATTGTTCCCAATGTCATCCAGCGGATGTTGCCCTGGAAACGGGAAAAACAGTTGAGCAATGGAGACAAACGGCCAGGAAAATGATGGATAAGGCAGGCAAAAGGATGAGTGAAAATGAGCTTGATATACTTACACAATATCACATAAAATATGAAAAAACGATGGCCGGCCTTGCTATGAAAAAATGTTCTCAGTGCCATAGCAAAGAACGAATATATACTCCCATGGGAACTGCAGAAGCCTGGAAGCAGATTATCGTTGGCATGAGCGAAAAAGAAGGTAGCGGCATGACCCCTGATGACGTGAGAAAAATAGTGAACTATCACGTGGCAAAACAAAAAATTGAACAACAAGTCTTTCTGAAAGATTGTTCAAAATGTCATAAGCCGAAAGAGACATTGAAAGAGAAAAAGTCGAAAGATGAATGGAAACAAACCATCAGGCGTATGATGGCAAAAACAGATACAATGATCACAAACGAAGAACTTGAAATATTGATAAATTATCACATCATGAGAACAAGACACATAGGAGACATTAAAAAGCCGCTCCTGTAATACCATGGAAAAACTGAAAAAGAAACTGAACCTCTTTTACAATCAGCATAACAAACGCAAATATGTTCATCCTGATCCCCTTGAATTTTTGTATCAATACAAAGAGATAAGAAACCGTGAGATAGTCGGACTTATTGCATCTTCGCTTGCATACGGCAGGGTTGCACAAATTTTAAAGAGCGTTGCATTTGTGTTAGATATTATGAATCCATCACCTTATTTGTTTTTGAAAAATTCAACATATAAATCTCTTAACGAAACATTTGAAGACTTTACGCACAGATTTGCCACCCAGGATCATATTGCGGCCTTGCTTTTTGGAATTAAAAATGTGATTTCCGAGTTTGGTTCTCTTCATAAATGTTTTTTAACCGGTTTTTCGGAAGATGATAAAAATGTTATCTCAGCCATGACTTTTTTTTCACAGCAACTTATTGCCGGAAAAAACAACCCCGGGCATCTTGTCGCCATGCCTGAAAAAGGGAGTGCATGCAAGAGAATGAATCTGTTTTTAAGATGGATGATAAGAAAAGATAGAGTCGACCCAGGTGGCTGGACCGGCATACCATTATCTAAACTCATAATTCCTCTTGATACGCATATGCACAGAATTGGCCTTGCCTTGAATCTTACAAAAAGAAAACAGGCAAGTATGCGTACTGCTCTTGAGATAACATCCTGTTTTAAAAAACTGGTTCCTGATGATCCGGTAAAATATGATTTTGTGCTTACACGACTTGGAATCAGGAATGATATGGTTTTGACATTGACAACATCAGAAAGATAGCCTACTAACCCCATAAATCGAACTTTTTAAGAAGTTGCTGAATACAAAGGAAAAAGAGATGAATTTTCAGGAAATAATACTATCTTTGCAAAAATTCTGGTCGAAAAAAGGATGTGTGCTGCTTCAACCGTATGATGTTGAGGTTGGCGCCGGGACATTTAATCCAGCCACGTTTCTTAAGGTTTTAGGCCCCGAACCATGGGATGCGGCTTATGTACAACCTTCCAGACGTCCTACAGATGGCCGTTATGGTGAAAATCCAAATAGATTGCAGCATTATTATCAGTTTCAGGTAATACTCAAGCCGTCTCCGGTGGATGTGCAAAAAAAATACCTTCAGAGTTTAAAGGTTCTTGGTATTAATTCTCTTGAGCATGATATAAGGTTTGTTGAAGACGACTGGGAATCACCAACCCTTGGCGCTTCCGGTCTTGGATGGGAAGTCTGGCTGGATGGTATGGAAATCACGCAGTTTACATATTTTCAATTAGCGGGCAGTATTGAATTGTCGCCCGTATCGGTTGAAATTACTTACGGCCTTGAACGTATCTCCATGTATCTTCAGGGGGTAGATAATGTATTTGATTTGAAATGGAACGACGATATAACCTATGGAGATATATATCACCGGCAAGAAGTAGAACAGTCAACATACAACTTTGAAAAAGCAGATATTGATATGCTGCGAAATCTTTTTGACAAACACGAAGCTGAAGCCATGCTGACGATCAAGAAATTGCTTGTTCTTCCGGCATATGAATATTGTCTAAAATGTTCGCATACTTTTAATCTTCTTGATGCACGCGGCGCCATAAGTGTTACAGAAAGAACCGGTTATATTGCACGGATAAGAAATATCGCCAGAGCTTGCGCTGAAAAGTATCTAAACCAACGAGAAGCCATGGGTTTTCCTATGTTAAAGAGATAAAACTATAAGGGAAGACCTTTATAAAACTGATGTGGTCAAATAAAAATGATGGTATTGTAAAAAGTCCAAACCTTTGACTTTGGCCACACATATAGTATTATTGGCTTCTCAAGTTTCGCGCCTTTTAATTTAGCCAAAGCGTTAGACGGTAAGAGCTAAAAATCAAAGACGCCAGACTTGAGTTAGCTTTTATCATACCCAATATATTGTAACAGCAAGTTAATTTTCCGATTTTTTACGAGTTTGTCGAAATTGATAGTTACTGTTTGTAGCCGATTTTTCTCAACAATTCTTTCCGTGCCCAAATATCATCTTCTGTTTCTATGCCTTTTGAGCTAAACCCGTCAATGACCCCGAGTACTCCCCGACCCAGTTCTGTTTCAGCTATAATAACCTCGACCGGATTTGCTGTTGCGCAAAAGATTCGACAGACCTCTGTTACATTTTTAATCGAATTTAAAACATTTACAGGAAACAGATCTTTCATAAAAACAATAAAACTGTGGCCTGCTGAAAGGTTGTATGCATTCTTCTTTGCCAGTTCGATAAGCTCATCATCTGTGCCGTCATAACGCACAAGACATGACTCGGAAGCTTCGCAGAATGCCAGACCGAATTTTGCCATTGGAACAGCATTAACCATGGCTTCATAAATATCCTCAACAGTTTTGATGAAATGAGAGTGGCCTAAAATCATGTTCAATCCGTCCGGATTTTCAATTTTTACTGTTTTAATATCCATATTGCCTCCATTTTAAATTATTTTAAATATAAAAAATATCATATTCTTGAATAAAACACAATTTTACGAATTCTTTTATCACAAGATTATCAACACTTGCCAATAATAAGAAAATATGGAAATTATGTAAAAACAAAACAACTCTGGAGACTGTCTTGAGAATTGCCGTTTCTGCCGATAGCCCGAATCTGAATGCAAAGGTTGGATTCAGATTTGGTGCTTCTAAATATTTTATAATTATTGATCTGGATACAATGGATTTTGAGGCGATTGCAAACCCGGGCGCTTCAACTTACCAGGGCTCCGGTGTTCATGCTGTTGTGCTTCTTATCAGCAAGAAAATTAATACGGTTTTAACCGGATATTGCAGCCCAGTTGCTATTGGCCATCTGACGGTTAACGGCATACAAGTGCTTTCCGGAGTTAAAGGCACGGTTGAAGAAGTTGTGCAAATGCACAAAAAAAGCAAACTGCAACAACAGCCTGGAGTTGAATCCAGTCTTGAAACAAGCGCTAATAAGATTGACAGGGCAACTCTGGTTCATGCTTTTAAAAACTCCGCTAATCAATTTATCAGGCTTCTGCCTGTACTAACCGGTGTAGTGCTGCTCTTGGGGCTATTCAGCTCATTTATGACAAAAGAGCTTCTGTCTTCTGTTTTTTCAGGTAATATTGTAGAAGACACTCTCCTTGGGGCATCTTTGGGAAGCATTTTTGCCGGTAATCCCATCAGCAGTTATATCATCGGTGGAGAATTGCTGAGATATGGAATCAGTCTGTTTGCGGTAACCGCCTTGATCGTTTCATGGGTTACGGTAGGGATAGTGCAGTTGCCGGCTGAGATGGCAGCTCTGGGCAAAAGATTTGCTTTGGTTAGAAACACGGTATCTTTTGCTTTGGCTCTGATTATAGCAATCCTTACTGTAGCGTTTCTTACTATTATTGGTGTATAAATATGTCGAATAGAAGTAAACAAAATGTCATGCGGATGATCTATTTCCCGGCTTCCGTAATTGCAGTATATGGAATTATTTTTGCATTTATGTCAGACAGGGCTTTCCTCGCTCTTAAAAGCAGCGGCATTATCTTTTCCAATATAATTATACCGTTATCCCTTGTTTTTATTCTTATGGTAGTTCTGAATCTTTTTTTAAAACCAGCATATATTACAAGTTTTCTGGGGAAAAAAGCCGGCATTAAGGGAATCATGTTATCAATGACAGCAGGAATTATTTCTACAGGACCAATCTATGCCTGGTATCCAATGCTCAAGGAATTAAAGGAAAAAGGGGCTGGAAGTTCATCCATTGCCGTTTTTCTGAACAGCAGAGCTGTTAAGCCATTTCTTCTGCCAATAATGATTTCGCATTTTGGATGCTTATATGTGGCCATACTTACGGTATTTACAATTACGGGGTCACTTGTCGCAGGATACCTGGTTGGAGCTTTGATGGAAAAAGAAGATAACTAAGAATTTTTTTGCTAAATAGAAATAGTCTTATCAATTTCGATATTTTTTTCACCCTGCCTGATGCTTACCGCTGCGATATCAGGATCGTGTTCAAAGAATAGAATCCAGTTTTCTTTTAGCGCTCTGCTGAGAAGGTTTTTCTTTTCCTTGATTAAAGTCATGGGGTAATTGTCATAAGCCATATTCCAGACAGCAGGCAGATGCGCAGATGTAGGCATAAGATCAGCGCAATAAAACAGGCAGCCGGCTTCACCCTTTATCAGTGGATGCTGCTGAGCAAGTGTGTGGCCATCTGTTACAATAAGCTCTATACCTTTAAATATCTCTGTTGGCCCATCTATCAGCTTTAAGACTCCGGCCTCCTCAAGCGGCACGAAATTTTCTTTCATATAGCTTGCCCTGTTTCTCACTGACGGGTTGTTTGCTGTCTCCCACTGTTTTCTTTGAATATAATAAGCGGCATTCTGAAAGGTCGGCACTACTTTATTGTTTTCTATACATGTTGAGCCTCCGGTGTGGTCAAAATGGAGGTGAGTTAATATGACATCTGTTATGTCATTACGTGTCAATCCATGTTCTGATAATGATTTGTCTATGTCTGTCGAGTCTTCATCTATTTTGTATATTTTTATCATCTTTTCAGATAGCTTGCTGCCCAGCCCTGTATCGATTAGAATGTTTTTACCCTTTCCCTGTATCAAAAGCGACCTTGCATTCATGGGAATAAGATTTTTTTCATCTGCCGGAATTTTTCTTTCCCACAATATCTTTGGAACGATTCCAAACATGGCTCCGCCATCAAGAACAAATCTGCCCATGTCAACAGAAAAGCATTCATAGTCTCCAAATTTCATAACTGCTCCTTATACCCGCATCCATTTGTCAAGCAGGATAGAATAACACCTTTTTTCTTGGTGGATTTTTCAGCAAGAAATTTTGCCCCGCATTCAGGACATTCTTTTGCAACCGGCTTATCCCAGATAGCAAATTTGCATTCAGGATAGCGGTTGCAGCTATAGAAGATTTTGCCCCGCCTTGATTTTCTTTCAACAATACTGCCGCAGCACCCTTTTTCCGGGCATTTAACACCGGTATCCTGTGCAGCATGATTTGAATTTATTGATTTGGTGCTTTTGCATTCAGGATATCCACTGCATGCGAAAAATGGCCCGTATTGCCCCTGTTTAATAACCATGGGCTTGCCGCATTTATCACAAACCTGGTCTGAGGCTTCATCTGCCGGCAGTTCAATCGGCTGGATTTCTCCTGTTTCATCATCCCTTGTATAGTTTGTTGAGTGTTTGCATTCAGGATATCCATTGCAGGCAAGATAATGTCCATTTTTGCCTACCTTGACATGCAGCTGTTTACCGCATTTGGGACAGGTTAAACCTGTTGGGAAACCCACGCCCCGCATACTGAGCATCGATTCTGATGCTACATCAAGATCTTTTTTAAAAGGGTCGTAAAAACGTGTGAGTATCTCTAAATAATCGGCTTCTGCGTCTTCAATGCTGTCTAAATCATTCTCCATTTTAGCGGTAAAATCGACGCCGAATATATCAGGAAAGCTTTTTACCAGAAGATCGTTTACAATAAACCCTAATTCGCTTGGCCTGAAATAACCTTTGATAAAATCCACATATCCTTTTAGCCTGATAGTGGATAATATGGCGGCATAGGTGCTTGGACGTCCTATTCCGTTTTCTTCAAGCTCTTTGACAAGTGATGCTTCTGAGAATCTTGGAGGCGGCAATGTAAAATGCTGCTTTGGAACCAGTTTGTTTAGTTTTAACACCATGCCTTCAGAAAGTTCAGGAAGATCATCTGCTTTTTTTCCTTTTTCATCCGCATTGTCGGCAGAGATATAAAGGGTCATAAAACCTGGGAATTTAATGGTTGATCCGCTTGCGGTAAACAAACAGGAACCGGCCTTGATAGATATCGTGCTGGTGTCTATAAGAGCCTGTTTCATCTGTGATGCGACAAACCGCTTCCATATAAGGGTGTATAGAGCTAACTGGTCTTTGGAAAGATAAGCGGCAATTTTTTCAGGTGTATTTAATACCGATGCAGGGCGTATGGCTTCATGAGCGTCCTGAGCCTTTTTGCGGTTTTTGAAAAATCTTGGCTTTTCAAGAGCATATTGCCTGCCAAAACGCTTCCGGATCAGTGAAAGGGCTTCTTCGGCAGCCTCTTTTGCTATCCTGGTTGAATCTGTACGCATGTAGGTGATAAGCCCTTCCGGTTTGCCGGGACCAAGATCTATGCCTTCATAGAGCTGCTGTGCCACAATCATAGTCTTTTTAGCGGAAAACCTGAGTTTTCTGATGGCTTCCTGCTGAAGTTTGCTTGTAATAAAAGGAGGAAGAGGATTTTTTTTTGTGGTTTTCTTTTGAACTTTTTCCACCACAAAATCGCTGCCTGACAGCTCATTAAGTATGGCGGTTGATGTCTTTTCATCGGGAATCCTGATTTTCTTTCCGTTTTTTTTCGCAAATTTTGCAGTAAATGGTGGCGGTTCGCTGCCCTCAAGCCAGGCTGTTATCGACCAGTATTCTTCCGGATTAAATGCATAAATGGCACGCTCCCTCTCGCAGATTATCCGCACTGTGACAGATTGCACCCTGCCTGCGCTCAACCCGCCTTTAACCTTTCGCCACAGCAAAGGCGAAACCTGATATCCCACCAGCCTGTCAAGTATTCTGCGTGCCTGTTGAGCCTCATATTTTTTCTTGTCGAGATTTTCAGGAGCGGCAATTGCCTTATTGATGGCGTTTTGTGTGAGTTCGTGAAAAAGAACCCTGTGAAATTTTCTATCCTTTTTTTTCAGAACTTCGGCTGCATGCCATGCAATCGCCTCTCCTTCTCTGTCAGGGTCGGCGGCAAGGTAGATATCCATGGCGTCACCCGCGGCCCTTTTTAATGATGATATAACTTTTTGCTTTCCAGGAATGTTCCTGTATTTCGGCTTGAAACCATCTTCAATATCAATGCCGATTTCCTTTGCGGGCAGATCTTTTATGTGCCCAACCGTTGCAGCCACATTATAGCTTTTGCCAAGATACTTCTTTATGGTTCTAACCTTTGTCGGTGATTCAACTATTATAAGCGGTTTGGTCATTAATTTTGGCATCCTTCATAATCATTATTCGACGTTCGATGTTGGACGTTCGTCTTTTAATTTGTTATTCCTTGATGGAAAACAATTTCCCCGGCGCCTGGTCCACAATTTCCTTTAGTTCAAGTCTTAGCAGGATACTTGAAAGTTTTCCCGGTTCCATGGAGATATTCCTGGAAATTTCATCAATGTGAACAGGATATGGCCCAAGTTCTTTTAACACCAGCGATTCCTCAGATGATAGAGGAGGAAGTTTGTCCATTTTTTTGTTTTTATCATCAGCAGCATAAGCCTGAATTAAAGGTGAAAGTTCTTCGATTATGTCTTGCGCATGTTCGACAAGTTTTGCCCCCTGTTTTATAAGGGTGTGAGCTCCGATACTTTTAAAGGAATTAATGCTTCCCGGAACAGCAAAAACTTCCCTGTTTTGCTCTGCCGCAAGACGTGCGGTAATAAGTGAGCCGCTCTTTCTCGTTGCTTCCACAACAACCGTTCCAAGGGAAATGCCGCTGATTATCCTGTTTCGTATCGGAAAATTATAGGCTTCAGGCTCTGTCTTTAAAGCAAATTCTGAAACAACAGCTCCATTCTCAGCAATTTTATGAAAAAGCTTTATGTTTTCCGCTGGATAAACTCTTTCAAAACCGCTTCCGAGAACAGCTATGGTTTTCCCCTTGCCCATTAAAGCCCCTTCGTGAGCTGCAGTATCAATTCCCCTTGCCATTCCGCTGACAATTGTTATTCCCCGCAGAGCCAGATCGTTACACAACCGCTTTGTTGTGGATAGGCCATAGGGTGTTGCATTCCTTGAACCAACAATCGCAATATTCATTATTGAAGAGTCGAGCTTCCCAAAAACATACAAAAAAGGAGGGGGATCCGGTATTTCAAGCAAAAGCGGCGGATAATCAGGATCGAGCATTGTAACAATCCGGCAGCTACTTTCTACCACCGAATCAAAATCCTTTTTAACATGTTCAGGAATTTGATGGCGTCTGATTGCCGATGCAAGGCGATCTGTTATGCCGTCAACTTTCAGAAGATCATCAGAGGATGCTTCAAAAACAAGATGGGGAGATTTAAACTTATCAATCAGCCTCTTAAAAAGATGGTTCCCTATTCCAGGAACACTTTTAAGGGCAAACCATGGCAGAATATTTTCCACTTACCTCTTCTTCCCGCGTCTTTGCCATGCAAGGAGTATGGGGCTTGCCACGTAAATTGAAGAATAGGTTCCGACAAGAACACCAACTATCATTGCAAATGCAAAGTCATGAATAATCCCGCCTCCGAGAACAAAGAGGGTAACCACCACAAACAGAGTTGTTAAAGATGTCAATATTGTACGACTGAGTGTTTCATTAATGCTTTTATTGAGGATGGTTTCCATTGGATTCTTATGATATTTTCTAAGATTTTCCCGAATGCGGTCAAAAACAATTATCGTATCATTTAAGGAATATCCGATAATTGTCAGGAGCGCAGCAATAATCGGCAAAGTAAATTCCTTCCCGCAAATGGAAAAAATACCGACAGTAATTACAATATCATG
>JAFCZU010000429.1 GCA_019314185.1 Deltaproteobacteria bacterium
CCATCCTTTCTGATTTTGAGGAATACATCATGCAGATAGGTGTAAATGCCTTTTATGCAAGCAAAAAGCCATACGAGAAGACAGGACAATTTTTGCTCACGGCATGGCTTTATCAATTTGTGGAACAAGGAAAAGGGGAGCTAAGTTTTGAGGTTTCAACCGGATTAGGCAGAATTGATATTCTGCTGACCTGTCAAGGCAGAAAATACATTGTCGAGACCAAAATAAATCGTTCAAACTTTGACAGAACTGCGGAAAAGGCAATTGATCAACTTTGCAGCAAGTATCTTTTAACCGAGCGCGCCAATGAAGGATACGTAGTAATTTTTGATCCTAAAACAACAGTAGGTGAATTATGCACGCCGCAAAAACGGCTGGTGCAAGGAAAGAAGATATTGATTTTTAATATTGGTATAGGAAGATAGGTGTATTTTATTGGGGAGATTCTGTTCTCTTGATCTTCTTGTGCGGATGCCTGCGGATGTTGACCGCGGATTGAGACTGGAAGCTTTTTGTTATAAAGTAGATTATGCAGGAGGGGAAGGTGCAGTATAAAAGATCTGGTGTTTGAATGGGTTAAAAAATTAGATAAAATTTAAAAACCAAAATGGAGCTTAGTATGGATGACACAACCTTAAAAATTGCCATAGCCGCATTTATCCACGATATTGGAAAGTTCGCCGACAAGGAAGCTCTGGGGGTTACCGAACAATATATTAACGATAGCAGCAACTATCTTCCATTTCAAAACGGTCAACACAGCCATCATCATGCTCTTTATACAGCGGCTTTTATTGAATATTTAAAAAAGGATTTACCATATGAGTTCAATAGCGGCGAGTGGGGCGAGGGTGATACATTTATAAATATTGCGGCTGGTCATCATAACCCGGAAACTCCTATGCAGCAGATCATCACTGTTGCTGACTGGCTGACAAGCGGCATAGATTGCGACGAATTTTATAAAAGTGAAAGTGAAAAAAACGCTATTCAAAGTTATAAAAAACCCAGGTTGCTACCCTTGTTTGAACAATTGCGAAAGCCGGGAAAGGACGATCTTGAGCTTTTTTCTTATGTATATCCTCTAAAGCCATTATCCCCTGTCAGTATTTTTCCTGAAGAAAAAAGCAAAATCCAAAAAGATGATGCAATAAAAGAATACAAAAAGCTTTTTGACGAATTTGTACACGATTTAAAAATGCTTCGCCATAAAGATAAAAATTTAGCGCTCTGGTTCGACCATTTTGAAAGCCTGACAATGGTCTATACTTCTGCAATACCTGCGGCAAGGGCGGAAAGCGTTGTGCCCGATGTATCATTGTATGATCATTGCCGGCTGACCTCTGCTTTTGCAACAGCTATTTATCTCTATCACAGAGAAACGAAAAGTCTTGATGCCGAGTCGATAAAAAATGGAGATAATCAAAAATTTCTCATGATCAGCGGAAATTTTTATGGGATTCAGGATTTTATTTTTGCGGATTATGGGGATACGCGAAAATGCCGTTCCAAACTTTTGCGGGGAAGGTCATTTTATATATCACTTCTTTCAGAACTGGCTGCTGATTTACTTTGCAAAAGAATCGGACTTTCACCTGTTTCCGTTATTTTGAATGCAGCCGGAAAATTTACGATTCTTGCGCAAAATACCGATAAGGCGCTGTCAGCCATTGAAAAAACAAAGCAAGAAATCAATAAATGGTTGATGAATATTTCGTTTGGTGAAGTTTCTATTGGTTTTTCTCATGTGGCTGCGGGATATAAAGATTTTTCCACTGAAAAATTTATGGGCTTGTGGGAAAAAATGGGCAGTCGTATGGAAGAGAATAAATTTTCAAAAATTGATTTGGACCAGCACGGCGGCGCTATTGCAGGCTTTTTAGATCAATTTGACAATCGACTGGACCATCCTATGTGTCCTCTTTGCGGAAAACGTCCTTCTGTACCTGATACAGATTATGCGTTGTCAACAGATAAAATCGGACCGGTTTGCCGGTTATGCAGGGATCATGTTTTCATCGGAACACAATTAGTAAAGAAAGATAGGATTGTTATCGCTTCGAATGATGCGAAAATAAGTGGTAACAAAAACCAGCTTAAGGAACCTATCTTTGGACAATACCAGCTTTTGTTTTCATCTTCTGACGCCAAAGACCCGTTAGCCGGCGAACAGATATTCAAATACTGGGATATCTCATTGTATCAGGATGACGCACCGCCGCAAAATGTCAGCAAAAAAATCATTAACAGCTATGTGCCGGTTTATGACAAAGACGATTTAAAAGATTATCAAATCCTACTGACTGCCAAATCAAAAGCAAAAGGAAATGATTGAGGAGATACATTCTGAAGATCCCAAGACCTTTAATCATATTGCGGTTAATGCCCTTGATAAAAATGAGGATGGGAAGGTTTCAGGTATTGATGCCCTTGGTGTGTTAAAAGCGGATGTGGATTATCTTGGTATGCTCATGGGGTGCGGACTTGAAAAACAAAGATACACCATTTCCAGATTGGCTGCTTTAAGCCGCCAGCTCAATTATTATTTTGCTCTTTATCTACCCTATCTATTTATGACTGATAAGAAATTTAAAAACATCTACACAGTCTTTGCGGGCGGAGATGACCTGTTTCTTATTGGACCATGGAATAGGATTTATGAATTGTCGCTTATCCTGAACAAGACCTTTAGCGATTATGTATGCAGAAATCTGGAAATCCATTTTTCAGCAGGTATCAGCCTGTATAAAGCTCATACGCCCTTGAACAATATTGCTAATTCAGCAGAAGCCGCGCTTGAAAAATCAAAATCAAAGGGACGAAATCGACTTACTATGTTTTTTCAAACAGCGACATGGGATGAAGCGAAAAAGCTTGAAAATATTCGAGAAAAATTTGAAACATGGCTTCAAAATGAGTGGCTCACCAAATCCATGCTTCACCGCCTAAACGAGTTTATCAGCATGGCAGCCATGGAAAAACAGGCGCTAAAAAGGAGGCCGATATCCACAGATGATATGAACTGTTTTAAATGGAGAGCATTATTTTATTATTTTGCTGAGAGAAATATAGGAAAAAAAATAGAGGAAAAGGAAAGACGCAAAGAGATTGTGGACGAATTGACAGCTTTCATGGTCAAATGGCTGAAAGAACATGAAGGCAGGCTGAGGATACCGCTCTGGAATGTTGTGTATAATCACAGATAG
>JAFCZU010000069.1 GCA_019314185.1 Deltaproteobacteria bacterium
AAGCGGTAAAATTACTGAAAGACTGCGGCATAACAGTAATTGACGGCAGTAAGGTCTATGCGATGTGAGGTAATCGTTTACGGTTTACAGTTATCGGTTTACGGTTGAAAAAAAAAGAAGGTAGAGGGGAGTCGGGAAAAGATGTTTCAATCATTGCATAGTTCATTGAAAAAACCGTGAACTGTGAACCGACAACCATGAACACTTAATAGAAAAGGAGGAATTGTGTTAAGTAAAAAATTATCTAAGAAAAATGTATTGTTAATTGCTATAATTGTAACAGGATGCCTTATAATTTCTTTACCTGCTATGGCCAAAGATGTTTATAAAATCGGCGGTATTTTTGCGGTAACCGGCAGAGCATCTTTTCTTGGCGATCCTGAAAAAAAGAGCATGGAAATGGTCATAAAGACAATTAATGCTAAAGGAGGAATCGATGGTCATCTTCTAAAGGGAATTGTTTATGATACGGAAGGTGATCCAACAAAGGCTGCTATGGCCGTCAGTAAACTTATCAACAAAGATAATGTTATTGCGATAATAGGCCCAAGCACAACCCCGACATCTCTTGCTGTTATTCCATCTGTGGAAAGGGCAAAGATTCCTTTGATCAGTTGTGCCGCAGGAGTTGCAATAACCCAGCCTGTCAAGCCCTGGGTGTTTAAAACTGCTCAGAGCGATGTTTTGGCAGTTGCCGCAGTTTATCAGTACATGAAAAAGCAAGGAATTAAAAAAGTTGCAATCCTGAATGTATCAAATGCTTTTGGCGAGAGTGGCAAACAACAGCTTCAAAAGCAGGCTGCAGCATATGGTATAAAAATTGTTCAAACTGAAAGTTTTGGTGGTAAAGACACAGATATGACCGCTCAGCTCACCAAGATACGTAAAGCAGCTCCGGATGCGATTGTCTGTTGGGGGACTAATCCAGGGCCTGCAGTTGTTGCGAAAAATGTGGATCAGTTAGGGTTGAATATTCCTCTTTACCAGAGTCATGGTGTAGCATCTCCAAAATTCATCAAGCTTGCCGGAAAGTCGGCTGAAGGTATTTATCTCCCCACAGGAAAGTTGCTTGTAGCCGGTCTTTTGCCTGACAGTGATCCTCAAAAAGAAGCCCTTTCAGGTTACATTAAACAGTTTGAGGGGAAATACAATACATCGGTTTCAGGGTTTGGCGGCTATGCATATGATGCGATGAATATGCTTGCAAAAGCTCTTAAAGGAACCAATGGTGATAAAGAAAAAATCCGCAAAGCGCTGGAGGGGTTGAAATCACATGTTGGTGTCAGCGGAACATTCAGCTTCACAAAAGATGAGCATAACGGTCTTGGCCCGGATGCTTTTGTAATGGTGCGCATTCATAACGGTACCTGGGAACTTTTGAAATAGCTATAAGGGATTAGCTTATCAGGCTGAAGGCTGTTAGGCTATTAGGAGAGGATTTAGAAGGTGAGAAGAGAAAAAGATAAACGTCCAACATCCAACATCGAATGAAAAACAAAAGATGAATATCGAATGTTGAATAAAAAAAAGAAACGGAGATCGGAGGTCTGAAGTCAGAAAACAGATGTCAGAGAACTATCAACCGGCAACTGTGAACCGTTGAACCGTGAACCGAAATATCTATGCAGGAAATTTTACAATATATTTTTTCAGGGATAACCAACGGCGCTATTTACGCTATTATTGCTGTTGGTTTTTCCCTGTTATATAATTCAACGAAGCTCATCAATTTTGCTCATGGTGAGTTTGTTATGATTGGAGCCTTATCTCTTGTTACCCTGTGGGGTTCTTTTCATCTTCCGCTTCCTCTGGCCTTTGTTTTAACGGTTGTCGTGGTTTCAGGAGCAGGGCTGTTGTTTGAGCGGTTTGCCATAAGGACTGTAAAAAAACCGGATCATATTGTTCTTGTCATTATTACTGTGGGAACTTCGATATTTCTGCGCGGAGTTGCCATGTTAATATGGGGCAAAGATGCTTACAGTATCCCGCCATTTTCAGATAGTCCTCCAATAGATATCGCTGGTGCCAGACTTTTGGTCCAGAGTATATGGATTGTTGCAATATCTTTATTGTCGGTTCTTGCATTGTATTTTTTTTACAACAAAACTCTTACAGGAAAAGCAATTCGGGCATGCGCCATTAACAAAAAGGCGGCTTGGCTGACCGGTATTCCATCAGGAAAAATGGTTATGCTCTCCTTTGTTTTGAGTACGGGAATGGGAGCAGTTGCCGGGCTTATCATAGCCCCTATTACAATGTGCAGCTATGATATGGGCACAATGTTAGGGCTGAAAGGTTTTTGCGCTGCCATGCTTGGTGGCCTCGGCAGTTTATGGGGAGCACTTATCGGTGGTTTTATCCTTGGCATATTAGAGGCTATGGGAGTTGGGTTTGTTTCATCCAACTTAAAAGATGCCATTGCTTTTATTCTGCTGTTGTTAATCCTGTTTGTCAGGCCTGGCGGTATAATTAAAGCTAAAGATGTCCAGCGTTTTTAATCCACAGATTACCCTGATTAAATAAAAGCAAAAACAGATTTAACAGAGCACAGAGTAAATTAATCACGAAAACACGAAGGTACGAAAACACGAAATAAGGGATTAGAAATTAGAAAAACATTAGAACCGCAGACAGGAATACCTGTAATCAGCAATGCTGAACTTTGGATACTGAACCCTGAACTCTGAACGTTTTTTTCTCTTAGCGCCTTTGCGTGAGGCATTTTTTTGCTCTGTGATCTCTGTGGTAACCCTTTTATGAAACCGATTAAATCCATAAAAAAACCTGTTGGCGCACGATTTTCGCGAGATAAAATCTATTATATATTTTTTTCGCTTGCAGTAATTTTAACAGGACTGTTTGTAGATAATTCATATTATCTACAGGTATTAACATTTATCGGAATAAACAGCATTTTAGCCCTGAGTTTGAATATGCTTATGGGATATGCGGGCCAGATATCCCTTGGACATGCGGCTTTTTATGGGATAGGGGCATATACCACGGCGATTCTTACCGCGCATTACAGCTTGTCCCCGTGGCTGGCTCTTCCTTGTGCAATTTTCATTGCGATTTTTGTGGCATTTCTTATCGGAATCCCAACCTTGAAACTAACCGGATTCTATCTTGGAATGGGAACCCTTGGTTTTGGGATGATAGTTAATATCATCTTTCGAGAATGGACATCCCTTACAGGAGGGGCCTCCGGATTTATCGGGATTCCTTCTCTTGAATTGGGGCCTGTTTCATTTGATTCCATGCGTAATTATTTTTACTTCGTCTGGTTAGCGCTTCTTTTAAGTATTATTATTTGTAAAAGACTGGTAAATTCACGTATCGGCAGAGCTTTAAGATCGATTCATGACAATATCCATGCCGCAGAAGCTGTTGGAATAAATACAAGGAATTTAAAGTTACAGGTTTTTATGTTAAGCGCTGCTTTTGCCGCTCTTGCCGGATTTTTATATGCCCACCTTGTCAGCTTTATAAGCCCTGGTTCTTTTGATTTCATGATGTCTGTGCGTGTTGTAACTATGGTTGTAATCGGAGGTATGGCAAGTATATGGGGTTCTTTGCTTGGAGCTTCACTTTTGACACTTCTTCCTGAATGGCTTCATGCTTTTTCCGAGTTTGAGATGGTGGTGTATGGTTTAATCTTAATGCTTATAATGATTGTTTTGCCTCAGGGATTGACAAAGGGCCTTATAGATATTTATGAACGTTCAAAGAAAAAACACGACGGCTGATTTTCCGCTGTTAAAAATAGAATCCGTTTACAAGACCTTTGGCGGTGTACAGGCTTTATGTGATGTTTCCTTTGATGTTGAAAAGGGTTTTATCATGGGTCTGATAGGACCAAATGGAGCTGGAAAGACAACCCTTTTCAACCTGATTACCGGCGTTTATTCTCCTGACAGGGGACATATAATATTTGATCAGAGAGACATTAATAAAAAAAAGATATATGAACTTGTAACATGCGGCATCTCAAGAACTTTTCAAAATGTTGAACTTTTTGAGAGTATGACTGTAATCGAAAATGTGATGGTTGGGCAGCATGTCATAACAAAGTGCGGCTTCCTTGGCGCAATTTCAAGTCTGCCATGGATGCTTAAAGAGGAAGAAAAGGCAAAGAAAGAGGCTATGGAGCTTCTTTCTTTTGTTGGGTTGGATGAATATGCGGATAAAAAAAGCGGCGATCTGCCGTTTGGATGGCAGCGTTTACTGGAAATTGCGCGGGCTCTGGCTTCAAAACCAAAGCTTCTTTTATTAGACGAGCCGGCCGCCGGGTTAAATGCTATTGAAACAAGGCAGCTTGGGGTTTTGCTGAAAAAGATACTGAATCGAGGGGTAACCATGGTTCTTGTTGAACATGACATGAGTCTTACCATGGAGATTTCAGACAGAATTGTTGTCATTGATCAGGGAGAAATGCTTGCTGTTGGAACGCCAAGGGAGATTCAGTCCAACGAAGCTGTAATGACAGCATATCTGGGAAAGTAAGTGCATAGAGGTCGGAGGCCAGAGGTCAGAAGTCGGAGGTCAGAAGTCGGAAGTCAGAGGTCGGAAGTCGGAAGTCGGAGGATTAAGGATTACTCCTAACACTTAATACTTAACACTTTATTCGTACCATGCTTCTTGTTAAAAATCTGAAATGTTATTATGGCCGCATTATGGCGATAAAGGGCGTAAGCATGTCCGTTAGAAAGGGGGAGCTTATCTCACTTATCGGAGCAAACGGATCTGGCAAAAGCACTTTTTTGCAGGCTATATGCGGTCTTCTTCCCGACTGGGGAGGAGAAATATTTTTTGAGGATATCTCTCTTAAAGGATTGGGCCCGCCGGTTATTGTACAAAAAGGAATAAGCATGGTTCCTGAGGGACGTCTTATATTTGCTCCACTTACCACTTTAGACAACCTGAAACTTGGGGCATATACCATATATCGTAAAAAATTACATGAATACGTAAAAAAAGATCTGGAAATGGTTATGGAGCTTTTCCCAATCTTAAGGGAGAGGGCATATCAGCAAGCAGGGACTATGTCAGGCGGAGAGCAACAGATGCTCGCCATAGGACGCGCATTGATGGCAAGGCCGCGTTTGTTAGTGCTGGATGAACCATCCATGGGATTGGCTCCTCTTTTGGTAGAAAAGATACTGGAAACACTTGTTATGCTGAGAGACAAAGGTCTCACAATACTTCTTGTAGAGCAAAACGCAAGAGCTGCGCTAAAGATATCGGATCGAGGGTATGTTCTTGAAACAGGCAAGGTGGTATTACAGGGAGAGTCATCAGACCTTCTTGCAGATGTTGAGGTAAAAAGAGCTTATTTAGGAAAAGATTATGCCAAATTCTATGAAGGGAGGGAATAAATGCATAATTTGTCTTTGGAAGAAAGGGCACAAATTCAACTGGAACGTTTGCAGAGCACATTAAACCGTGCATACAGGAATGTGCCTTTTCATCGAAATCGTAAAAACAGAAAAGGGCAGATAATAGATATAGATCGGTTCCAGGTTGAAAGCATAAAAGATCTTTCATATCTTCCTTTTATGGAAAGAAAACATCTTGGCGAATATTATCCCTATGGCCTGTTCGCCGTTCCCTTAAGAGATATTGTAAGAATTCATACTGCTCCCGGAACTACATTAAACCCAACAGTCAGTGGCTATACCAGGCATGATCTTTTAGCTTGGAAAGAAATGGTATCTACAGCGTTAATTGCTTCAAAAGTTACTGCTCACGACATTTTGCAGATCAATCTCAATTCAGGGCTTGCTAACTGGGGCAGAGATTATAAGGATGGAGCTGAAAGCATAGAAGCTGGTGTTATTCCCAATACACATCTTTCTATTGAAAAACAGTTAAAAGTACTGAAAGATTATAAGACATCGGTTCTTATTACAACCCCTGCTTTTGCTTCTCAGCTTGCAGGGTATATCAAAACGGAGACTGATTTGAACTTCGCAGGTCTGAATTTAAAAACACTTATTCTTGTTGGAGAGCCGACCGGCATGGAGTCAAGAAGTTTTTTGGAGGAACAACTTCATGCTACGACATGGCTTCATTATGGATTAAGCGAAGTCCCCGGTCCGGCCATAGCATTTGAATGTGAAAAACATGGAGGTCTGCATGTAAACGAGGATAATTTTATTCCTGAAATAGTTGACGTTGAAACCGGAGAATTACTTCCTGAGGGTGAAACCGGAGAACTTATTCTTACTGCTCTGACTATGCGCGCTTTTCCGCTGATACGATTTAAAACCGGTGACAGAGCCCGTTTTATCCAGGATACCTGTAACTGCGGTTGCCCGTTTAAAAGGATCGAATGGCTTGAGAAAAGAACCGATGATATGTTTCTCATAAATGGTGTTAAGGTACATCAAAAATTGATTCTTCTACATATTGAAGATGCGCTGGGGTTTGTTCCAGCTCGATATTGTTTTTTTAAAAGCCGGCAAGACGCAAAAAATTATCTTGAAGTATGGATTGCAGTTGACGATACTCTTTTTTCTGATGAGATCAAAGCCCTTGAAAAGTTGATGAAAATCATAGAGGATAAGCTCCATGAGAATATAGGTGTTCCTGTATCCATAAAGCTTAAAGAAAAACGCTCTTTTCAGGATCAAAATCAATTCTCACGCAAAGCCGCAAAGACTGCAAAGGACGAGTTAATCATTTGACACAATCACACAAATTGGATAACTACTCAGGTGGATAGGCTTAAGGCTGAGCTGTCAGGAAGGGATTAGGGATTGGCTCACACAAAGGCGCCCCAGTACGATCTGCCGGACACCTACGGGGTAAACAAATGCGCTAAGGGGAAACAGGTTAGAGGTGGTAGGGGCGGGTTTCAAACCCGCCCCTACAAGTACGGAGAAAATTAGAAGGAAAGAGGATAATGATAAAAGACAAAGCAGTTATCCACATTGTTTGGGGTATAGTGCTTGTTCTCGCTGGAATAGGTGTGTTTTTCAGAATACCTCAGGTTATGCCCAAGATAGAACAGATCGAACAATTCTCATCGGTGATATTTTTTATACGATTTTGTTTTTATTTTCTCGGTGTTTTGCTTATAGGCGGTGGGACAAAAAAGATTTATGATAACTATAGACCTTCAGAAAAATGAGCGATTAGTCATTAGTTTTTAGCTATTAGCCAAACTATATTAAGACATTATTATTTATGGATCTTCTCCAACTAAATTGGAGAAGATCCATAAATAATAACATTTTACCCAATGGGTGGTTAATAAATAACTCAAGTTTCGCACCCTTTAATTTAGCCAAAGCGTTAGACGGCAAGGGTTAGAAATACATTTTAAGGCGAAATACACTGCCTGTAGTTTTTACAACGGCGCCAATCAATTAATATAAGATTGATGCTTAATACATCATTAAATTAAATATGTTATATCTCCTTTGCACCTGATCATAATGTATGTTGCACAGGTCGCTGTTTACAAAATATAAGCAAATGATTTCGCTGTAAAAATGTTATTTTCAACCCTTACCGTCTTGATATTGATAAAAATCAAGGGTGCGAAACTTGAGTAAATAATTATATAAATGCATATTTCATAAGAGCTAACAGCTAACAGCTAATCGCTTAACTTAGGTTAAAACAAGCCGGAATTAACGATGTTAAATAAACCTGCAATATCAATTTCCAGTCCGACAAAAAACCAGAACCTTGCATCAGAGGTGGAATACAGGAGAAAACTCCAGGATATTTGCAACAAAATATATGCTGCATCTAATGTGGATGAAATCTTAGTTAATCTAAAAGACGAAATTACAAATCTTTTTGAGGCAGAAAGGCTTACAGTATATGTCGTAGATGGGAAAAAAAGGGAACTGGTGTCACGCTTCAAGTCAGGCGACGAAATGTCAGAAATCCGTGTTCCTGTTTCTTTAACCAGTATAGCTGGATATTCTGCATTTAAACAAAAACTTATAAATATAAAAAATGCTTATGATGATAAGGAGCTTGTTTCAATCGATACTGCATTGAAATTTGATAAAAGCTGGGATCAAAAAACAGGTTATAAAACAGTTCAAGTTCTTGTAGTACCAATCATTTTCAAGAAGTATCTGCTTGGAGTAGTTCAGCTAATCAACAGGATGACCGGCAGTTCATTTACAAAAATGGATGGGGAGTCTGTCACTGAATTAGCTAAAATACTTGGTATTGCCTTATATAATCAGAAACGGATGGCAAAGGCAAGAATCAATAAATTTAGTTATCTCATAGAAAATCATATTCTGACCCAGAAAGAACTGGAAAAAGCCATATCTGATGCAAGACAAAGAAAAGAGTCTATAGAAAATATTCTTGTAAAAGATCTTAAAATTCCCAAAAAGGAGGTTGGTAAATCCTACAGTAAATATTATAATGTTCCATTTATAGAATATAACCCAAAAACAGCTATTCCTGGAGAACTTCTTATTGGCTTGAAGGTTTCTTTTATGCGGAATAATGTCTGGGTGCCTTTGTATGTTGAGAACGGGAAAACTGTAATTGCCATTGATAATTCGCATGATCTTCAGAAAATAGATGAAATAAAGGCTCTTTTTTCAGGAAAACAGATCAAATTCTGCGTCTCATTTAAGGAGGATATACTAAATTTTATCAAGCTGTTTACACAGGATGAAACAGAGATGGCCGATATGGACGACATTCTTAAACAGCTTCAAGATGAGGCTGAAGATGTAGAAGAGGCCAAAGCCGCTGTTTCAGAAGAAAACAGCGCTGTCGTTCAACTGGTAAACAAGATTATTATCGATGCTTATAACCGCGGGGCTTCAGATATTCATATAGAGCCCTATCCCGGAAAAAATAACACACGGGTGCGGATAAGAATTGACGGCGACTGTTCTTTATACCAGACCATTCCATACAACTATAAGAATGCGGTAGTGTCGCGTATAAAAATTATGTCGGATCTTGATATAGCGGAACGCCGCAAGCCCCAGGACGGGAAGATCAAATTTAAAAAATATGGCGGATTAGATATAGAACTCAGGGTAGCGACCGTTCCGACCCAGGGTGGACTGGAAGATATAGTAATGCGTATTCTTGCGGCAGGCGAGCCGATCCCGCTTGATAAAATGGGTTTTTCAAAAGCAAATTATGAAAATTTTGTAAGTGTAATAACAAAACCGTATGGCATTGTTTTTGTTTGTGGTCCCACAGGTTCAGGTAAAACCACCACGCTTCATTCAGCTCTTAGCTATATTAATAAAATTGAAACCAAGATCTGGACTGCCGAAGATCCTGTTGAAATTACTCAGGCCGGCTTGAGACAGGTTCAGGTAAAACCAAAGATAGGGTTTGATTTTGCCGCTGCAATGCGCGCATTTTTAAGGGCGGACCCGGATGTCATTATGGTTGGTGAAATGCGTGACAAGGAAACAACGTCAATCGGTATTGAAGCATCATTAACAGGCCATCTTGTGTTTTCAACCCTGCATACGAACAGCGCTCCTGAGAGTATTACCAGGCTGCTTGACATGGGAATGGATCCTTTTAATTTTGCAGACGCTATTTTGTGTATTCTTGCTCAGCGGTTGATTCGCACACTCTGCAAGGACTGTAAGGAAAAATATCATCCATCACAAAAGGAATATGATGAGCTTGTCCGGGAATATGGTCATAACGATTTTGAAAAGAATGTTAAAATTCCATATACAGATGATTTGACACTCTATAAACCTGCGGGCTGCGCTGCATGCAATAATACCGGATATCGAGGCCGGATGGGCATACATGAATTGTTAATGGGGACTGATGAGCAAAAAAGATTGATACAGGGCAACGCAAAAATGGAAGAATTGCGTAAACAGGCTATAAAAGACGGCATGACTACACTTAAACAGGATGGAATAGAGAAAATTTTTTTCGGGTACTGCGATCTGCTTCAGGTGAGAAAGGTTTGTATTAAGTAATTGCCGGTTCCGATACCCCTCGATCTTAGCTTTTTTGCACTAAACCACCAGGACAAACCAGAATCAAGCAGGATTTATATATTACGAAAGCACGAAAATACGAAAATTGATGAACTCGCTCCTGCCGCGGCGGGCGCGAGCACGGCGGGTCGCTCCGCCGGTTTATAAATTGGCAGAATACCTTATTCAAAATTCGACGTTGGACGTTCGATGTTCGATATGCTTTAAGTTTACTTTAAACTTTTTCTATTTCGTGTTTTCGTGATTGTTTTTTTATTTAATGGAAAGCAAAATGCGTATAGGCATAGGACATGATATCCATCGTCTGGTTTTTGGGAGAAAACTTGTTCTTGGCGGTGTAATAATTCCCTTTGAAAAGGGTCTTTTAGGGCATTCGGACGCAGACGTTCTTGTTCATGCAGTGTGTGACGCACTCTTGGGCGCTGCCGGCCTGGGCGATATTGGTTTATATTTTCCGGACACAGACAATGAATTCAAAGACATATACAGCATAAGGCTTCTCGCGAAAACTTATGAAATAATCAGCAGCAAGGGCTTTTCGATAAGTAATGTAGATTCCACTATTTTTGCCGAAGCTCCGAAGCTTTTCCCGTACAGAGAAGCAATGCAGAAAAATATTGCAAAAGCGATTCAGATTGAGCAAAATAGAGTCAATGTCAAATCAACGGGCTTGGAATGATCGGAAAAGGAGAAGGGATAGGAGCGATGAGTGTTGTGATGCTCATGGAAAACAGGAAATAGGAAAGAGGATAGAGGAAAGAGATCAGAGGTCAGAGGTCAGAAATCGGAGTTTGTAGGGTGGATTAAGCGAAGCGAATCCACCAAAACGAAATACATGATAGAAAACTGATTGTAGGTTGGGTTGAGTGAAGCGAAACCCAACATAAGGAATTAGGGGGGGTATGCTCATCATTTTATTAACATGGGTTGTTTTAAAATCTTTGCGTCTTTGCGTCTTTGCGTGAGACAGACCTTAACACCTGACACCTGACACCTAACACTTTATAAAATTATGACTCTTCGAATATATAATACATTAAACAGAAAAAAAGAAATTTTCAAACCTGTAAAACAGGGCAAGGTAGGCATGTATGTGTGCGGGCCTACTGTTT
>JAFCZU010000430.1 GCA_019314185.1 Deltaproteobacteria bacterium
ATTTTGATATTATTATTGCAGCAGCGGTTTATGAAGAATTGTCGCAACTTCTTGACAGGGTTGAAAAGCCGGTTGTTTCAAGAGTGGGCGGCAGAGAGGTTACTTCCGGGCGCATAGAGGGTAAATCCGTAAGGCTTATCGTTACAGGGCCGGGGCTTGTAAACACAGTTCAGTCTTTAACCGCGGCCATAGAAAATTTTAGACCTGCTCTGATCATTCAAACAGGGTGTGCTGGAGCTTTTAAAGAGTCGGGTTTGAGAATCGGTGATATTGGGATTGCAACAGAAGAGATAGACCTGCATCTTGGAATAGAGCCGGGAAATGGAAGCCTGTTGTTAAAGGATCTGCCTTTTTCATTAATAAAGCGATGTGATCTAAATGTTAAAAATCGGTATTCGATCAATAATGAACTGGTTGAAATAGCGTTGCAAGTTGTAAAAAAGGGTTCAGGTTTTGATAGGGTCAGATTTAAAAAAGGGCCGTTTATTACTGTGTCAACAATAACTGCAACCGAAAAAAGGGCAAAAGATATTTATAAACATTTCCAACCGTGTATGGAAAGCATGGAAGGATCCGGAGCCGCATTCCTGTCGCTGTATTATGGCATTTCATTTCTGGAAATACGTTCTGTGAGTAATATTGCAGGAAAAAGGGATTTGACTGCATGGAATCTTCCCCTTGCCTTTGAGAGGGGGGGGATGGCTGTTTTTGCTTTGATCAGCAATTTGTCAGATCGGATTTTCACCACGGAGAACGCAGAGAATTTTTTCGGCACAAACTCCGAAAAAGTCTTGACCAATTCGGAGTTGTAGCGCCTCGTTCCCACGCTCCAGCGTGGGAATGCATACGGAATAGTCAACAAAAAACAGCTTGTCTTTTGGCTTACTATATGGCATGCTAATTAACAGGTTTTTTGTAAGAAATTATCGGGAGGTAAAATTATGCCTTATGTAAAAAAACAATTCTCTTTAAGCTTAGAGCAAAACGAATTCATTGATTCCATAGTCAGAAAAAAGTCTTTTAAAGATAAGAGCGAGGCTGTGAGATACGGAATTGAACTGGTTAAGCAGCAATTTCAGGACATGGAACTCCGGGAAATGGCCAAAAATTATTCTAATGATCATGATTTTGTTCAAATCGGGAAAAGAGGGGCTAAATTACAAAACATATGAATCGTTTTGAGATATGGAATGTTCGGCAACAAGCTTCACACTGTTTGAGTGAACCTCCTCAGCCGGCAGACAGATCAAAGGCAAACAGGCCCTATATTATTGTTTCTCCTGATGCAGTAAATCAAATAGCCGCATATCCTTTTGTTACTGTGATACCTTTGCAGGATCGGAAACAGAGAAAGAATTATCCAACCGATGTATGGATAATTCCGTCAGGAGCCAATAGCCTTAAAAAAGAATCTATAGCATTTTGCCAGTTGATTTACACTATTGAAAAGACCTTTTTGGATTTTAGAATCGGTATGCTTGAAAGCGCCTATCAGGAGGAAATAACAGCAGCTCTTAGGAGATTTCTGATTTTATGATGGTTTTTTTACCACAGAGATCACGGAGAACACAGAGGATTTTTTGGGCAATCACTTTTTATGGAACGCGGATGACACGGATTATACGGATTTTTACAGAGTATGTAGGTTGGATTAAACAAAACGCAACCCAACAAAAAGCTGTAATAAACCTATAACCGGAGCATTAAATAACCAACAGGAAATTACCCATTTACTAATTTGACATATTTATTTGCAGCAAGTAAGAATAATACTTGTAAGAATAAGCTTAACATGGAGGATAAAACATGCGTGTAACAACAAAAGGCCAGGTTACAATTCCGGTTGATATCAGGGAAAAAGCAGGTATCCTGCCTAACATGGATGTGGAATTCGAAATTATAAACGACAAGGTATTTCTGAAAAAGGCAAAAAAACAGCCAAAACGAGGCAGGGAACTTATTAAACAAATGCAGGGCAGAGGCACGGTAAAAATGACTACAGATGAGATCATGGCGCTGACAAGGGGAGAATAGCCCATGGAAGTTCTAATTGACAGCAATGTGATTCTCGATGTTTTTACAAAAGACGAGAAATGGTTTCAATGGTCATCCAAAACCCTTTCCAGATATGCCGATGATCATATCCTGGTGGTTAATCCCATTATATATGCGGAAATATCGGTTCGATTCGATAACATCGAAGACCTTGAAGATGCCTTGCCCCATAAGTTTTTTTCAAGGCGCCGGCTTCCGTGGGAGGCTGCATTTCTTGCGGGTAAGTGTTTTTTGAGATATAGAAAAATGGGTGGTAAAAAACGTTCGCCTTTGCCGGATTTCTATATTGGGGCGCATGCGGCCATAGCGGGAATGGCATTGTTAACAAGAGATGTATCACGATATCGTACATATTTCCCAAAGCTAAAGCTTATTTGCCCGGAAAAGCCATAGGTTGCAGGTGGTTTTTTTACACCTCATTCCCACGCTCCAGCGCGGGAATGCATAACTATTGACTCACAGGGCTCTATGTGTAAAGATTAATGTACAGGGAGGTGTAATATGAGAACAAATATAGTTCTTGATGATAATCTGGTTAAAGAAGCCTTTAAGTACAGTGCGGCAAAGACGAAAAAAGAGCTCATAAACCAGGCATTGAAAGAATTTGTGAATAATAAAGTTCGCAGAAACCTGCTTGATCTGGAAGGGAAAATAGAATTTGCCGAAGGATATGATTACAAGTCCTTAAGAGAGGGAAAATGATTTTGATCGATACGTCTGTTCTGATAGATTTTTTTAAAGGCGCTGGGAACAAAAACACCCGCAAGTTTAAGACTGTTTTGCAGCAGAAAATACCGTATGGAATTAATTCCTTTATTTTTCAGGAGGTTTTGCAGGGAGCAAAATCGGAAAAGGAATATGATCTTATAAAAAAGTATCTCGGGACTCAGCGGTTTTATTATCTGAAAGATCCAATTGATTCCTTTGCCAGGGCTGCCAGAATCTACTTTGATTGCCGCAGAAAGGGCGTAACAGTCAGGAGCAGTATTGACTGTATTATTGCGCAGACAGCAATAGAAAACAATCTGTTTCTTCTTCACAGCGACAAGGATTTTGATGTTATGAAAAAGGTTATCCCCTTGAAATTTTATTGATTGCCGGTTTTGTAATGCTGCAGATTCAACCAGAGTGGGAGGAGAGTATAAATGAAGGTAAATTTATCAAGGATTCTTTCTTGTTTCCACGTCCTTAGTTCTCGTTCCCACGCTCCTGCGTGGGAACGCATAACACCTTTTGTCATCATTCTTGTTATTACGCTTTTCACTGCAAACCCCGCTCTGTCCTACGTTCCTGACGATCTTGATTTTGCTCCTATGGGCGATGGTGCGCACCTTCACAAGCTGTCAGCATACCGGAAAACCCAGGTAACCATGTTGTTGACCTTGCAGGAATCATTGATAACTCTATTGAGGTTAAACTCAATCAATATCTGAAAGAACTTGAACAAAAAACAACGTCACAAGTCGCCATTCTTACCATCAAGAGCCTTGAAGGTGAATTGATTGAAGATTTATCGATAACTGTGGCTCATGATCGATGGAAACTGGGCCAAAAAGGAAAAGACAACGGAGTTTTACTGCTGGTATCTATCATGGATAGAAAATACAGGATTGAAGTCGGTTACGGCCTTGAGGGTGTGATTCCCGATAGCCTGGCCGGAAGCATCGGCCGCTCTTATCTTGTCCCTTTTTTTAAAAAGGGAGACTATTCAAACGGTATTTTTGCCGCTACTACAGTAATGGCCAATTTGATTGCCGAGGACTCCGGGGTAAAGATAAGCGGAATGCCGGAATTGAAACGCTCTGTTCAACGCACCGGCAAAGATTAACCTGTCAGCATGCAGGTTGGTTAAGCAAGGCGCAACTCAACAAGCTACAAACACCTCGTTTCCATGCTCCAGCGTGGGAATGCATACAGAATAGCATGCAGGTTGGGTTGAGATTGTGAAACCCAACACGTGTATGCGAAAACAGCAATTGAAATCCGCAGGAAAACATTGGGGAATCGCTATGGTTCCCAGTTGCATGATTTGTTTTTTAAGGTTCTATAGCACGAAGTTAGGAATCAAAATTACTACTTATGACTGGACAACAGGCAACAATTTATTGAATATGAAGTTATGTAAAGTGGAGATAAAAAATGCGAAATATCCAGGTTGTTATAGATTTACCGGAAGACTTATACCTTTCCCTTTCTGCTTCGGGGTTAACCAGGGAAAAAATAGCTGGAGAATCAAGGAAGCTTCTCGCACTGAAATGTTTCAATGAAAAAGTTCTTTCATTGGGGAGGGCATCTGAACTCTCAGGTCTTTCCAAATGGGATTTCATAGAGTATCTTAGCGATAATAGCATTCCGGTTGTTGATTATGATCAGGATGAAATAAAACGGGAGTTTGAAACCGCTGATAACCTCTCCGAAAGGCTCAAAAAATGATTGTTGTCAGTGACTCCACAATCCTGATTGGGCTGGCAAAAATTGGAAAATTAGACCTGCTCAAGAAAATCTTTTCCAATGTTTTTATCCCTGAAGAGGTCTTTAAGGAAGTGGTGGAAAGGGGCAAAGGAAAACCAGGGTCTAAACTCATAAAAGAATCTGCCTGGATCGAGACAAAGCCGGTTAAGGACAAAGTACAGGTAGCTTTTTTGATGGGAAGTCTTGAAAAGGGCGAAGCAGAAGTTCTGGTTCTTGCCCAAGAACTAAAGGCTGATCTGATATTGTTGGATGAAGAAAAGGCCAGAAAGTGCGCTGTCATTGCCGGTTTTGAAATAATGGGGTTGCTCGGTCTGTTTATTTTGGCCAAGAATCTCGGCCTGATTCATGAAATCCGGCTCCTTGTTAATGAACTCCTGAGAAAGAAATTCAGAATCAGTGATAAAATAATTGAGAAAACATTAAAAAAAGCCGGTGAAGCGTAATATGGTAGGTTGGGTTGAGTTTGCTCAACTCAACAAAAAACAAAGAGGTGGAGAAATGAAATCACGCATTTTATACCTCGTTCCCACGCTCCAGCGTTGGA
The DNA here is from genome assembly GCA_019314185.1 of Deltaproteobacteria bacterium. Next base: position 5,072 of record JAFCZU010000430.1, read on the forward strand.
ATGCATATGGAATAGCATGCAGCTTGGGTTTTCGGTTTGTTTGAGAAAGCGGGTCCTACATTGGAAAGCTGCATTAAGCGAGGCAAAAAGGGCAAAGGATAAATTTCGCGGGAGCAAAACCCTGCAAGGCACATTCGATCAGATTATGGACAGGTTTATCCAGGCCTGTTATCAGAAATTTA
>JAFCZU010000070.1 GCA_019314185.1 Deltaproteobacteria bacterium
GCCACTTTACTATCTTTAGCAAGCTAAAGAGTTCTCGTGCGACTTGCATGTGTTAAGCACGCCGCCAGCGTTCATTCTGAGCCAGGATCAAACTCTCCAATTATATTCTCAATATAATTGTCGCATCCATCATAAGATGCAAACATAAAAAAACGTTGGCTCAACTTATATAATGTCACTATTTAGTTTTCAAAGATCAAGTAGCCATCGACCAAACATTTCTATTAGCCGCCAGCAAAAGAATTATTAATACAATTATTTTTTTGTCTTGTCAAGAATAAAATCAATTTATTTTCATTAAAAACAAAATCTCTGGAAAATATTCAATTTCATCCATACCCAAAGAAGATAAAAGTCTTTAACCAAAAGCACGCCCGCCAAGGCGTCGTTTAAGGATTGTTTTTTTATCTTACGCCAACACTTTCGTTAAACAAAGCAAGAATGTCGGTACTCATTAAGTAAAAAATGAGTTATACACTTATCATCTCGAGCTGTCAAGCGGTTTTTCTATTTTTTTATTTTTATTATATGAAACCGTTTTTTGCCGGACCTTAATACGATATTCCCTTTGTCATCAAGGTCCTTTTCAGTTATTTGCTGCTCAAAAGATTGAATACGCTTGGCATTAATATATGCCCCGCCCTGCTCAATCAGCCTTCTGGCGGCTCCACCTGAAGAGGCCAGGCCAACAGCATGGAATGTTTTAAAAGCAGAAATGCCCTCTCTGAGCCGATCCAGCCTCAAAAAGGAGTGCGGCACCGACGCATCATCAACATCCAACATATCCCTATGAAGCGAACTAGACGGCAGTATATTTTCAGAAACAACGCAAACACCAAACATACTTGCTGCTGCACGATAAGCCTTGATTGCCTCTTCTCTACCATGAACAAGCTGCGTGGTCTCAAAAGCCAGAACCGTTTTAGCCATGTTTAAATCAGCATTTTCCAACTTTTCGATTTCTTTGATTTCACCTATTGGCAAAAAAGTATAAAGGGCCATAAATCTGGCAACATCTTTATCATCAGTATTAATCCAATACTGATAGTATTCATACGGGCTGGTTCTTTCAGGATCAAGCCAAACAGCTCCTTTAACCGTTTTCCCCATTTTTGCCCCGTTGCTCGTAGTAATTAAAGGAAAGGTTATACCAAAAACAGTTTCATGACACATTTTCCTGACCAGTTCAATGCCGCTAACTATGTTTCCCCATTGGTCATTTCCCCCCATCTGGAGTCTGCAACCATAATTTTTAAACAATTGAAAAAAATCATACGATTGTAACAACATATAATTAAATTCTATAAAATTTAACCCTTCTTCAGATTCAAGGCGCATCTTATAGCTTTCGGCTTTTACCATACGATTCACGCTGAAATGCCGTCCAATATCTCTCAGAAACGGAATATATTTTAATTTTGTCAACCAGTCAGCGTTGTTCAACAAAAGAGCCTTTCCATTGCTAAAATCAATAAACCTGGACAACTGCTTCTTAATTCCAATTACATTTTCTTCCACCACTTCAGGTGTAAGTATTTGCCGCGTTTCAATCTTACCACTTGGATCTCCGACAAGACCGGTTCCACCTCCAACAAGAGCGATAGGACGATGACCAAGTTTTTGCATATGAGCAAGCGACATTATTGGCACAAGACTACCGACATGAAGACTGGACGCTGTTGGGTCAAAACCGATATAACAAGTTATATTGCCCTGATTGAGATATTCTTTCAATTCATTCTCGTGGGTTGTTTGTTCTATAAATCCACGTTCATAAAAAATATCAATTAAATTAGTCATACATCTACCTTATTGCAATAAAACCTTTATAGCTATTTCCTATTTGTTTGCATATTCCACAGCCCTTGTTTCTCTTATAACCGTAACTCTTATCTGCCCAGGAAATGTTAATGATTCTTCAATTTTATGTGCAATGTCCTTGCTTAACAAAATAGATTCTTCATCTGAAATAATACCACTTTCCACTATAACCCTGAGTTCCCTTCCAGCTTGAATAGCATAAGTATTCGCGACCCCTTTAAATGAATTTGCTATATTCTCAAGATCTTCCAAACGTTTTATATAATTTTCAAGCATCTCCTTGCGCGCTCCTGGCCTTGCCCCTGAAAGACCGTCAGCAGCCTGTACTAACAAGGCATACACTGTATTCGGCAACACATCTTCATGGTGAGCGGAAATAGCGTGAACGACTCCACTAGACTCGCCATATTTTTTTGCAAGTTTCGCCCCTATTAAAGCATGCGGCCCTTCAACCTCATGATCAACCGCCTTACCAATATCATGCAACAATCCCATACGTCTTGCCAGTTTTTGGTTAAGTCCCAACTCAGAAGCCATCATACCACATAAAAACCCAACCTCAATCGAATGCTGCAAAACATTTTGCGTATAGCTTGAACGAAATTTTAATCTGCCAATTATTTTAACAAGCTCATTATGCATACCATGCACACCCAGATCAAAGGCCGCCTGTTCTCCGGCCTCTTTAATTACTATATCAACTTCCTTCTCAACCTTTTTCACTACATCCTCTATACGCGCAGGATGTATCCTGCCATCTGATATCAGCTTTAAAAGAGAAAGCCTGGCGACCTCTCTCCTGACAGGATTAAAACCGGACAAAATAACCGCTTCAGGAGTATCATCTATTATAAGATCTATACCTGTTGCGGCCTCAATAGCGCGGATATTCCGCCCTTCTCTGCCGATAATACGCCCTTTCATTTCGTCGCTTGGAAGCTGAACTACAGAAACAGTACGTTCTGCTACAAAATCACCAGCATATCTTTGGATAGCGGTTGCAATAATCTTTTTTGCTTTTTTATCCGCTTGCTCTTTTGCTTCAGCCTCAATCCTTTTAATAAGTTTGGCGCCTTCATACCGCGCATCGTTTTCCATAGCCTTAATTAAAAGTTCCCTAGCTTGCACTGCTGTCAAACCTGAAATTCTTTCGAGCTGCTTTTTTTGCTCTTCAACAAGTTCGTTATATTTTTGTTCATTCTGTTCAACTTGCTCCTCTCTTTTGACCAATTCTCTTTCGCTTCGTAAGATATTTCTTTCTCTTTTCTCAAACTGCTCAGTTTTTCGGTCAACATTTTCCTCTTTTTGCAATATTCTCTTATCATGTCTTTTTAATTCGGATTTAGCTTCTTTAATTTCCGCCTCAAATTCACTTTTCATGTTGAAAAGTCTATCTTTGACCTCAAGCTCAGCCTCTTTTAATATAGTTTCGGATCTCCGTTTTGCGTCCTCAATTATCCGTACAGACTCTTCATTAGCAACATTGATCTTCTGAGATACAAGCTTTCCTTTTATCCAATATGCAATGGCAAAACCCGCAACAAAACAGATTATGCCTATTATAATATAATATTCATTCATCACCATTCTCCATTGGAATATCCATATTTTTACCCGCAAAAATTCTTTAACAAATACTTATAAAGATTTGAGGAAACAGTTCATTTATACAAACAACTTTCTATCTGGAAAAAATCTCCCGCTCAAGCCGGTTCTAAAATGCAAGTAAAGTACAAATTCACAGCCGCAAGAATGTCCAGACCTTAATTTACGTCTGACACAAATAATTTAGTAAAACTTTAGCACTAACCGGACCAAAAAGGATATTTTATACAGGGCTATTTAAGAGGTGAATATAGGATGATAGGATGAGGTCTTTAGAATGGCAAAATTGATTGGTTCGCCAACAATATTTTATATCATTAACATATTATCTTTGCATGAAAAATCGATTATATAGTTTTTCTTTTCTTATATATAGATAGATCCAGATCAGGATAACCCCCGCACAGAGCCGTGTTGAAAGGTCTTTGAACCAATTTGCAAGGTGGGTGCCTTATAGTTTCTTTAGGCTTTTCCATACAAACAGAACATGCACACCAAAACCAGTGAAAGCTCCCTTTAATATAAATGTTGGGTCAAAGAACATCTCTCAATCACAAACACGGCAGGGGTCTTACCCTGTAAAATAGTATTTAATCACCTTCAAGGCTTTTCAGCCTAACAGGACAACTGAATGTATCTATTTATTTTGCGGCATCAATAATTTTATTATAGAAAAATATTGCATTCGTATAGTCTCAACTTATTAAATATTATCTGACAAGCATCCGCTTATTATCATCTAATCTATGCACCAAACTCACTGATCGCCTGAAAATCTCCCCTGAAAAATCTGAGTAATTCTTTTTTAACTCAAAGTTCTCATTGGCAATATTCAATGCAGCTATTATTAAAATTGTAAGATTTGAAAGACTTGCTGATTGACCTGTCTGTTGCCTTTCAACCTTTTCCACCTCTTTAACCAGGGAATCGGCAACATCTTTTGCTTTTGCAACTTCTGATTCAGCCTTAAACGTATATGGCTGCCCGAAAAGTTCTATTGTTACAACAAGTTGTTCCAATGAAAATGTATTTCACCTCTTAAAAAATCTAATTTCCATCTGTCCAAAATATACTATTCTGCAATATCATTTAATTTAGCCAATAAACCATCAATTTTTGACCGTATAATATCCCTCTCTTGCAAACAATTAGTTTCTGTCTCGACTTTACTTTGAAGCTCTTCCTCTAACCTCCTTATTTTATCTTTAAGTTCTAAATTAGTAGATTCATGAGCTTTACAAACATCAATTAGTCTTATAACTTTTTCTTCAATTTCTTCAAATTGTCGCAAAATTTGTTCTTTATCCAACATATCACCTCATGTCTTAATATAATCTTCCAGCAAAACTAAAGTCAAGATATTAATTTAGCCAAAAGAAGCACATTTGAACTTTATAAAATTAGTAAAAGGATTCTTGCAAGCTACTTTAGTAGCATTTCGGAAAAAACTTTAAGTCAAGACATTGTACGCATAATGTTCTCAGCCGCAACTAACTCCTTATCATTATTAACACCAACAACCTCATCACAATCTGTGCCAATCAAAACACCAACAACCTTTTTCTCCAGATATTCGATCTCAATAATGTCTGTAAGATAATACTCACCCTGAGCGTTATCTGGTTTAATCTTATGTAAAGAATCTATTAAAGATTTCTTTTTTGCACAATAGATTCCGGTATTTATGACTTTTATCTTTTTTTGTTCTTCAGAAGCATCCACCTCTTCAACTATTTCAAAAACATCCATGTTTTTATCAAACAAAACTCTGCCATATCCTGCAGGATTGTCAGCTTCAACCGCCAAAAGAGTAACGTCACGATTCTTCTTTATATGATCGTCTAAAAGCCGCATAACAGTATTCGAACTCAGCAGCGGCACATCACCGCACAATATAACCACCTGTTCAATATATTCAGGAATGTAAGGCAGCGCACATAAAACTGCATGACCGGTCCCAAGCTGTTTTCCCTGCAAAACAAATATTAATTCATCATCTTTTGACAAAGCTTTGCGAACTTTCTCAGCCTGATTGCCTACCACAAGAATCACATTACTTCCCGCAACCTTATTGGCTGTTTTTATAACATACTTCACCATAGGCTTGCCGAGTATTTCGTGAAGCACTTTGGGTTTACCCGATTTCATACGCGTCCCCATACCTGCGGCAAGTATGATAACGGCGACTTTGTTACCTCTGTTTTGCATATTACTCGTTAATTTAATAGAAATTGGAATTTGACCTTCATGCTTTTGTATTATTGATGAATGCATTCAATTTTGGACCAAGTTTCTAATTTCAAGTTTCAAGCCATGAACAACTGAATTTAATTAATGAACACAAACCCATCATTTTAACAATAAAAAAGGGCAAACCAAATATTATATGATCTGCCCTTATATCATCATAGAGCCATTATGAGACCTTTACAAAATGCCCCCTTTTGCCTCCGCCAGAGTGTTTTGGCGAATCAGGCTCAGATTTTTATCAGCCTAAAGCTGATAATCCATCAATATATTCCTACGGTTTCTCCGCCTCTGGAGGATTAAAATCATCGCCTTCCTTGAACTTTAGCAAAATTGAACTTTCTTCAAAGGACTCATTGTAACAGCCCGATTTAAAAGTTTATTATTCTGTACTTCGAATAACTCTAAATAAATATTAACTGCGTTTTGTTTCGGCAAGCTTAAGTCGATGCAATGCTCTTGATAGAGCAGCCTTAGCCTTTTCAAAATTTACATCCGGCTTCTTTGCAGCCAGACGATCCTCAGCTCGTTTGATTGCCCGCTTAACCCTTTCAACATCAATATCGCGCCTTCTTTCAGCAGACTCAGCCAGCACAGTCACCTTGTCAGGAAGCGCTTCTACAAAACCGGAGCTAATAAAAACAGCTTTTTCAACCCCATCTGCAGCCTTATAGCGAATCGTACCCAGCTTAAGGGATGTTAAAAAAGGGGTATGGCCGATTAAGACACCAAACTCTCCAAAACTACCAGGGGCCACCACAATCTGAGCATCTTCGCTAACAACAGATGCTTCCGGCGTAACTACTTCTAAACGGATATTTCCAGCCATAATTTGCCCTCTATATTTTTTATGCAGCAGCCATTTCTTTGGCCTTTTCAATAGCTTCTTCTATTACGCCAACCATATAAAATGCCTGTTCAGGAAGGTCATCATATTTACCTTCGCAGATTTCCTTAAAGCCTTGAACAGTATCTTCGATTTTCACATACTTCCCGGGTTTCCCTGTAAATACTTCAGCAACATGAAATGGCTGTGAAAGAAATCTCTGAAGCCTCCTTGCACGTCCTACAATAAGCTTATCCTCTTCAGAAAGTTCATCAATTCCAAGAATTGCAATAATATCCTGAAGTTCCTTATATTTTTGCAGCATATTCTGAACCGTACGCGCAACCTTATAATGTTCTTCTCCAATATAGGCAGCATCAAGAATCCTTGAGGTTGAATCAAGCGGATCAACAGCGGGGTAAATCCCGAGCTCGGTAATTGCGCGAGAAAGAACAACTGTTCCGTCCAGATGGGCAAATGTTGTTGCAGGCGCAGGATCTGTCAAGTCGTCCGCAGGCACATAAACACACTGAACCGCTGTAATAGAACCTTTGTCTGTTGATGTAATTCTCTCTTGAAGCTCGCCAAGGTCAACTGCCAGTGTCGGCTGGTATCCTACTGCAGACGGCATCCTGCCAAGAAGCGCTGAAACCTCTGAACCGGCCTGAGTAAAACGGAATATATTATCGATAAATATAAGAACATCCTGTCCTTCTTCATCCCGAAAATACTCTGCAACAGTCAGAGCAGAAAGAGCAACACGAGCTCTTGCTCCAGGTGGTTCTGTCATCTGTCCATAAACCAAAGCAGCCTTGGGAAGAACACCGGAATCTTTCATTTCTTTGTAGAGGTCATTTCCCTCACGAGTTCTCTCACCAACACCCGCAAACACGGAAATACCACCGTGCTGCATGGCAATATTGTTAACCATCTCCATCATAACAACTGTTTTGCCTACTCCTGCTCCGCCAAACATTCCCATTTTGCCGCCACGGGGAAATGGCACAAGCAGGTCGATTACCTTAACACCTGTTTCAAGAACGCGAACAGTTGTGTCCTGTTCGGTAAATTTCGGAGCTTCCCGGTGAATGGGCAGCATCTTTTCCTGGCTTATCGGCCCCAGGCCATCCACAGGTTTTCCAACAACGTTTAGAACGCGGCCCAACCCTGCTTTGCCAACCGGCATCATAATAGGCTTGCCGGTATCCTTAGCAGACATTCCGCGCACAAGACCATCGGTAACATCCATTGCAATGGTACGAACAACATTGTCACCGAGATGCTGAGCAACCTCAACAACAAGATTATCCGGCTCATCGTTGATGGTTTTGTTGGTAATCAGCAGTGCTGTAAGGATTGTAGGCAATTTACCCTGCTCAAACTCAATATCAACAACAGGCCCCATAACCTGAGTAATTTTACCTATGTTCTCTCCCATCTATTGACCTCCAAATTTATTATCCGTTATCTGCTGCCTGCGATATAAATAACGCTCAAACAAATAACTATTAACTGTTTCCCAGTTTTATCCTTTTAGCGCTTCAGCACCACCAACAATATCCATCAGATCAGCCGTAATTGACGACTGCCTGGCCTTATTATACGCAAGTGACAGAGTATCAACCATGTCATCACAGGCTTTTGTAGCATTGTTCATAGCGGTCATGCGCGCGGCATGTTCGCTTGTGGATGTTTCCAGAAGTGCGCTGTATAATTGAACATAAATATGCCTTGGAAGCATATCTGCATTTTTCCCAGCCGATTCAACAGGCTGTATCGGCAGAATCTGCTGGATTACCGGAATCTGTTTTGCCATGCTGATAAATTCTGAATAAATAATGTAAACTTCATCATATTCTTCATCTAAAAATCCATCAACGACCCTCTGCCCTGCAACAGTTGCAATATTAAATCCAAATTTTGCTCCCACAATTCCAAGGTGTTCAGCTAAAATCGAAAAACCATTCCTACGGCACCAGTCACGCCCCTTTTTACCAAAATTGGTAAATACGACATCTATGTTTTGCCCGGATTTTTCCTTTACAAATTTTTCAGCCATTGAAATAAGATGTGAATTAAAACCGCCGCATAACCCCTTGTCTGAACTACACAAAACAACCTGTATTTTCTTGACTTCCCCTCGCGGTACCAATAAAGGGTTTGCTTCTTCACCTGCCTTTTCCGCAAGACTTCCCAGAACATCAGCAAATTTCAAGGTATAGGGCCTGAACGCCTCCACCTTCTGCTGGGCGCCACGCAACTTGGAAGTAGCCACCATATTCATGGCTTTTGTGATCTGCTTTGTCTTTTTAACTGCTGATATCTTTATTTGAACTTCTTTTAGAGTAGCCATAGAGCCCAGCCTTTATTTTATTGTATCCTTAAATTCTTCACCGTAAGCCTTAAGTGCCTCAGTCATTGTCTTGTCCAGATCGTCTGAAATCTCCTGTTTCTCCGCAAGCTCAGTAAATATCTGAGGATGCCTCTCTTCTATGAATGTGTAAAGACCTGTTTCATATTTTGCCAGAACATCGAGAGGCAAATTGTCAAGGAAACCTCTTGTACCCGCAAAAAGTATCGAGACCTGCTTTTCCATCGATAATGGCTGATATTGCGGCTGTTTTAATATTTCGACCAGCCTTGCACCCCTTGTTAACTGTGCCTGTGTTGCTTTGTCCAAATCGCTGCCGAACGCAGCGAATGCCTCCAGTTCCCGGTACTGAGCCAGATCGAGCCGAAGAGTACCGGCCACCTGCTTCATGGCCTTAACCTGGGCTGACCCTCCAACCCGTGAAACAGAAAGTCCTACATTAATAGAAGGCCTGACACCGGCAAAAAACAAACTCGGTTCAAGGTATATCTGCCCATCAGTAATGGATATAACGTTTGTCGGAATATAGGCAGACACATCACCTGCCTGAGTCTCAATAATCGGCAACGCTGTCAAAGATCCTGCACCAAGTTCATCGCTTAGCTTGGCAGAGCGCTCAAGAAGTCGAGAATGATTATAAAAAATATCGCCGGGGAATGCCTCGCGTCCCGGAGGTCGTCTCAAAAGCAAAGAGACCTGACGATATGAAACAGCTTGCTTTGAAAGATCATCATATATGATTAATGCATGCTGTCCTTTATCACGAAAATATTCGCCGATGGCGCACCCTGAATAAGGAGCAATATACTGCAAAGTCGCCGGATCACTGGCACATGCAGCTATTATGGTTGTATATTCCATAGCCCCATGCTTTTCAAGAATAGCATGAACCTGGGCAACCGTCGATTTTTTCTGACCACATGCAACATAAATGCAAAATACATCTTTACCCTTTTGATTAATGATGGCATCGACTCCGATTGCTGTTTTGCCGATCTGCCGGTCACCGATGATAAGTTCGCGCTGGCCACGACCCACTGGAACCATTGCGTCCACAGACTTAAGCCCAGTGTACATGGGTTCATGCACCCCCTTTCGCTCGATAACGCCCGGCGCAACCATCTCAACCCTGCGGAACTCTTTTGCATCAAGAGGCCCCTTACCGTCAATAGGCTCGCCAACAGTCGATAGAACACGCCCAAGAACAGCTTCTCCAACAGGCACCTGAGCAATACGTCCGGTACGCTTGACCATATCGCCCTCTTTAATATGGATATCTTCACCCATAATGGCGACACCAACATTATCTTCTTCGAGGTTCAACACAAGTCCCAGAATATTGCCTGGAAATTCAACAAGTTCCAATGCCATGGCTTTTTCAAGGCCATATACCCTGGCGATCCCATCACCTACCGACAATACCACCCCTGTCTCACTTAGCTCGACCTTCTTGTCATAGTCGGTAATCTGCTCTCTAATAATTTGACTTATTTCTTCGGCTTTTAATTCCATTAGACACTCTCACCCCTTTTTAAAGATTCTCTCATATTGAGTAATTGTGTTTTGACGCTTCCGTCTAAAACAAGATCTCCTATTCTGGTAACAATTCCGCCGATAAGTTCAGGATCCTGTTCAACCTCCAGCATAACGTCCTTACCTGTCCTTTTCGACAAAGCGCTGCGAATTTTTTCAACGGTTTCAGATGAAAGCTCGGTAGCAGAAACCAGACTGGCACGGGCAATACCTTTTAATTCATCGGCCAGTTTTTGATAAAACTCACTGATATTACTCAAAAACCCAATCCTCCCCTTGTCAAATAGCAATAAAAGATATGACGACATAATTTTGGTAGGATTCAGCCTGTCAATAATTGCCTTTAAAACTTTTCTCCGGCCTTCAACATCATAAAGAGGATTACAGATTGCCTGCTCAAGCTCATGCTCTTTCCGGATCAAACCTGAAAACATATCAAGCTCATCTCTATAAGTTTCAGCCTGACCATCTTCCTTGCCAATAAGCAAAAGCGCCTTGGCATAACGCCGTGCAACAATCAAATTCTTCATTATGCCACCACCTTCTCTAAATATTCATCTACAAGTCTATCATGATCTTCAGTCGTAATTGTGCTTCTGATAATCTCTTCGGCTTTCATAAGAGCTTTTTCAGATATCTCTTCCTGAAGTTTCGACTTAGCCTGTTTGAATTCATGCTCAATATTTCTTTTGGCCTGTTCCTCAAGTTTTACAGCTTCAGCCTCAGCTTCCTTCAGTATTCTAGCCTTAGCCTCATTCCCCTGTTTTATATATTCAGCAACAACCTTCTCAGCCTCCTTGCCTAACAGAGAAAGCCTTTCATTGTATTCAGCCAGCTTTTTCTCAGCATCCTTTTTCTTTGCTTCAAGTTCATCTATCTGATCCTTAATCCCTTTAACCCGCGCATTAAGCGCCTGTGATACCGGCTTCCTCAAGATAAAAAACAAGGCAATTGCCAACACAGAAAAATTCATGACCTTGTAAGTATCTGTGGACACCCAACCCTTTGACTTACCATGTTCACCACCTGACGAACTAAAGGCAACATCAACAGTAGAAAATTGAAACGCTGCGGCAAGAAGAATTGTAAGCACTGCAACCAAAAGATACTTCCGGTTAAAACCAGGCTCTTTTTTCATAAATTGTTTCATTAGAAAGCCCTCCCCAGAATTTTTTGGCCAATCTCGTTTGCAAAAACATCCAATTGCTGCTGCAACGATTTACTGACACTCTCAACATCCTTTGCAATTTTCCCACGAACTTCCGCAAGATCTGCCTGAGCCTTTTTATTTATTTTCTCAAGCACCTTTTTTTCTTCATCGAAAGCTTCCTGCAATAAAGCTTCTTTTTCCTTTAATCCACTTACCCTTGCCTCTTTAATGCCCGACATAAATGCCTCATCCTTTTCCTTTGCATCACTATCGGCAACATCAATTCCCTGCTCAAGACCTGCAAGTTTCTCCTTTCTCTGAATTAACACTTTCCGGATCGGCTTATACAGAACGATATTTAAAACAAATATCAAAAAAAGAAAATTGACGATCTGGATAAAGACTGATGCATCAACACTAACCATTTGAATCCTCCATGAATTAATTGAGACAATTGTAATAAAACTTTAATTTGAGTTTCAATAAACCAACAACAGCAAATTGTCAAAGGTTTTTTTTAATTTTTATTGCCTTTATGCTTTTTGTGCTTATCGGGAAGATATCTTATATTCTCTTAAGAGTAATGGTCTCGTAAAAAGTCGGAAAATCAAATTGCCGACTTCTTGCGAGACCATACAAAAGTCCCTACTCAGCAATAAATCGCCTCATGCTAATGTTCATTAAAATGCCTATGCAAATCATTATGGTCAAAATTGATGAACCACCATAACTGACAAATGGCAATGGTACGCCAACAACCGGCATCAGGCCAATAACCATACCAATGTTAATAAAAACCTGCCAGAATATCATCGCTGTAATACCCATCGAAAGGATGGTGCCAAATGGCTCTCTACATTTATAAGCAATATTCAGCCCCTTGATAATAAGCACTAAAAATAACATAAGAATAATTAATGAGCCCAAAAAACCCCACTCCTCTGACAATACCGAAAATATAAAATCCGTATGCTGTTCAGGCAAAAAAGAAAGTGCGTTTTGAGTTCCTTTCAGAAATCCTTTACCTGAAATCATTCCAGACCCCACGGCAATTTTTGATTGAATAATATGATAACCAGCTCCAAGCGGATCACGGTCAGGATTCAAAAATGTTAATATACGCTGCTTTTGATATCCTTTCAGGTAATATAAAACCAGTGGTATGGTTCCTGTGCAAAAAGCAATTATATATGCAAGTGAGCGTTTTTCAATTTTTACAAAAATCGTCATTGAGCCGGCAATTAAAGCAACCATAATGGCTGTTCCCAAGTCAGGTTGTTTTAGTATCAAAACGAAAGGAATTATTGTTAATATAAATGGATGAATCAGTTCGCGCAAGGCCAATCCCCTGACATCAACAAGCTTTGAATAATATCGAGCCAGAATAATAATAACGGCAACTTTGACTATCTCGGACGGCTGAATTGAAACAGGACCAAATACTATCCAGCGCCTCGCGCCTCCAGCATAATTTCCGAAAAAGAAAACAGCGATCAAAAGAAAGATACATATAGCATAAATTGCATGAGCCCATCGATCTAACATTCTGTAATTAAAAAGAAATGAAATAATCATCGCGCACAATCCAGCACAATACCAAACAGCCTGTTTTATGCATAAAGCTTTTTGCGGAGTCGGCACGCCAGCCGTTACAGCGCTGTATAAAATTATCAGGCCAAAGCACCCAAGTAAAAATGTCACACCTAATAAAACCCAATCAAAATGTTGTAAAAGCCGCCGATCAAACATATATTATCCGTCCATCCCACCCAAATAGGTACTTATCAGTTCTCTTGCAATCGGAGCCGCTGCACTCGAACCATGTTCTCCATGTTCTACAATAACGACAACAGCAATTTTAGAATTATCAGATGGAGCATATGCCACAAACCAGGCATGCGCTTTTAAATGAGACGCTCTATCTTCTTCGCATGTATTGTCGTTTGTTTTACGGCTAACGAGTTGAACTGTCCCTGTTTTTCCGCTAATGTCGATACCGTCAATATGGGCAATTCTTGCGGTTCCATATCTTTTGTTTACAGCCTCCAACAAACCCTTTTTGACAAGCTTAAGAGTTTGTGGGCCGGCCGGCAATCTACCTGCAGGCTTTCCGTTTTCGTGAGAATTGTTGACATCATGCACCAGCTTACCTTCAGCTGTTTCAATTTTCTTTATTATAGAAGGAGTGTATATTTTACCGTTATTGGCAACCGCTGAAATAAGAACCAGCATCTGTATCGGAGTAACAAGATTATAGCCCTGCCCAATGGCTATCGAAAGAGTTTCTCCTTTCTGCCATGCGATACCTGTGTAACGATTCTTCCAGGCAGCAGTTGGTATTAAACCTGATGCCTCATTATCGAGGTTAATCCCTGTGGGTGAACCAAGACCACAGGCTTTAGCATACCATGCGAGCCGATCTACACCAAGCTTCTGGCCGACCTGATAAAAAAAAACATCACATGATTCAGCCAGTGCCCTTATAACATTGACGCTGCCATGCCCTGTTTTTTTCCAGCATCGAAATTCACGATCTCCGTATTTATAATGGCCCGGGCAGTAAAATGTGGTATTTTCATCGATAATCCCTTCTTCAATGCCAGCTATGGCCGTTATTATTTTATACGTTGATGCTGGGGGATACTCAGCCTGAACAGCTTTGTTTTCCATTGGCCTGAATGGGTTAGAAATCAGAGAATTCCATTCTTCATGGGACATGCCTTTTACAAAAGCATTCTGATCAAACGAAGGGCTGCTCGCCATAGCAAGGATATCCCCTGTTGTTGGATCCATTGCCACCACAGCACCCGCCACTCCTTCTAACAACTCTTCAGCTTTTTGTTGCAAAGGCTGATCAATGGTTAAAAAAATGTTATGGCCTGCCTGAGCTTCTACGGTTTCCAATATTCTAACGACCTGTCCGGTGGCATTTACTTCGACCTGCCTACCGCCATGCTTACCCCTTAAAAAATCCTCATATGCCTTCTCAACACCAAATTTTCCTATAAAATCTCCGGCCCTGCACCCCGGATACTTTCCGGATTTAAGCTCATTAGAATTTATTTCACCCAAATACCCTATAAGATGCGCTGCGCTGCGCCTGTTGATATAATGCCTCCGGGGTCTGACTTTTACTCCTACACCAGAAAGATCAAATTTATGAGCCTCAATGACGGCCAATGCATCTCGTCCTATATCCTGCTTAAGCACAACAGGCGTATAGAACGAAATGCCTTTGCCGTACTTTATCTTCCGCTTAAGATCAGAGGCGGGGATATTAATATATTGAAACAGCTTTTCAATCGTATGTTCAACAGGCCTGGCATCCTTTAATACAACAGTTAAATCAAAAAATGGGCAATTATCCACAATCAATATTCCATTACGGTCATAAATCAAGCCTCTTGGCGGTTCTATACTTTGCAAGCGTATGCAGTTGTTCTCAGAAAGTCGCCTGAATTCCTCCCCTTCAATTATCTGGAGATAAAACAAACGTGCAATAAGCACAACAAAGACAGCAACAACACATAACGCAACACAGGTTAAACGTTGCCTGTACCAACCGCTGTCCGCTGTTTTTAAATATTTACCCAAAGTATCAACCCGTTATCATTTGTCAATTGAGCGAAAAGCTCAATCAGGGCATTAAAAACCATTTCTTTTCACAGCAAGCTCATCAAGCCTTTTGTCCCAGCCTTTATAGATATAATTATAAAACAAAATCATAAACGGCCCAGTGCATACTGCCAATAAAACCTGAATTACAACCGTTTTAAATACAGGCGCGTGAAAATGTGAGGCTGGAGCTAATAAAGCAACAGTTCCCAATAAAATAGCATTCTCTATCAACACACCTGCAATAACGACAAACAGCAATAAAACATAATCTCCTGCATGCAAATATTTGGTTAACCACTTCACACAAACAAACAACCAGAAGTAGATTGTTACATACATCCATAACGGGCTTCCTGAAATGCTGTCCATGACAAATCCTAAAAGGAATACTGCCGGTATACCTTCTCGTACCTTTCGGAAAAGACCGAGAAAGATAATAAAAATGGCTAAAAGATCCGGAAAATTATCAAACAATGTAAAACATGGTATAATTGTTGTCTGAATGATCACCAGACATAGACAGGTACAAACATGAAAGCAATATGTCATTGCCCGCTCACATCTGATATAAACTCGGCATGTTTGCAAAAATTTAATATCACTATAACTTCTTCCAGCTTTTCAAAATCAATATAAGGGGTTACGGTAACATCCTGGAACATGCCGGAATTGTGTTTTATTACTTCTGAAACGCTCCCAACACGCAACCCTTTTGGGAAAACAGCGTCCAGCCCTGACGAAACAACCGTATCACCGACTTTGACATCATGCTTACGCAAAATATAACTAAAAACACATCGACCTGCTGACTCTCCCACAACAATTCCCCGAGCCCTTGTCCTCTGTACAAGCGCATCTACAGCGCTAATCTGGTCAATTATCAAAAGTACTTTTGAATAATGAGATGAAACATCGATAACCTGCCCAACGATACCTTCCGGAACTACAACGGACAAACCTTTTACAACTCCATCTGTTTTGCCTTTGTCTATAATTATAGTTTTAAACCATGGAGAAGGATCCTTGCCGATTACTTCAGCAACAATGACTTTTTTAGTCATTGTTTTTCGAAAGTTTAAGATGTTGCGGAATCTCTTATTGGAAATCTCAATTTCATTGCACCGGTTATTTTTTTCAATGGCACTGCTTAAGGCTTTCCTGAGATTGTCATTTTCTTCATGCAATGAAACAAGAAAGAAATAGCGGTTCCATATACATTTAATAAAAGAAATCGAACGGGTGGTCACATTCTGGAAAGGAGCGACAAATGAAATTGCAATTCGTCCTGCTCCAAAGGAATGATAGCGACGATTGGTAATGGAAAGAATAATTATATTGATGGCAATTAGAACAATCACACCAGCAATGATTACAATTTTTTTTGAGAACATGAAACTATAAAATCATAACTTGTTTGAGAATTCCGATGTTATCAATCGCTCTTCCGGAGCCAAGAGCCACTGTTAACAATGGATCTTCGGTTATCGTTATTGGAAGACCGGTTTCCTCTTTTAAAAGCTTATCCAGATTTTTCAGCAAAGCGCCGCCTCCAGTCAATACAATTCCGCTATCAACAATATCTGCAGCCAGCTCAGGGGGAGTTTGCTCCAAAGCAATTTTTATGGTCTCTAAAATGGCTTCTATCTGCTCGGAAATAGCGATACGCACTTCTTCTGAATCAATTGTCAGTATTTTTGGAATCCCTGACGCAAGATCTCTCCCCTTGACTTCAATTGTTTCCAGGTTCTGCAAGTCAGGATATGCGCTCCCGATTGATGTTTTAATTATTTCAGCCGTCCTTTCACCAATCAACAGATTATATTTTCTTTTTATATACTGTATGATTGAAGCATCCATCTTGTCTCCGGCCACCCTGATCGATCTGCTGTAAACAATCCCTGCAAGAGAAATCACCGCAACCTCTGTTGTGCCGCCGCCAATATCAACTACCATATTACATGTGGGTTCGGTAACAGGAAGCCCTGCTCCAATTGCAGCAGCCATAGGCTCTTCAATCAAAAACACCTCACGGGCTCCTGCTGATTCTGCTGACTCCTTGACCGCCCGCTTTTCAACCTGAGTAATACCGGACGGTACAGCAATAATGATTCTTGGCCTGACAAAAGTTCTCCTGTTGTGTACCTTATGAATAAAATGCCGAAGCATCGCTTCCGTAACCTCAAAATCAGCAATAACACCATCACGCATTGGACGGATGGCAACTATATGGCCTGGTGTTCTTCCAAGCATTTGTTTTGCTTCAGCGCCAACTGCCACAACACGGTTTTTTGCCCTGTTGTCAGTGCGTATCGCAACTACTGACGGCTCACTCAGCACAATACCTTTACCTTTAACATAAACAAGTGTATTTGCAGTACCAAGGTCAATGGCAAGATCGTCTGAAAATACCCCTAAAATTCCATCTAAAAAACTCATGACACCTCATTTGCACACATAAGAGTATGTATACTACTTTTTTATTTATATTAGATCCCTGATTACATTTATGTTTATTTACACCTAAGTTGAGCGATCAGCTCTTAGCTCTTATTATTTCGGGTGGTTACCAGCGATTCGATTTTCACCCATTGGGTGAAATCTTGACTTTTAGCAATATATTGAAATTATTGTGCTAACTGCTAAAAGCTAATCGCTCATTTTAGATATAAAAAAGGCAAGAATGTGATTCTTTTTATAAAGATTAGCAAAAACATCCTGTCATTACAAGGAAAATCTATAAAAGAAATACCGGAAAACGATTGAGCATTTTGGTCAAGATAAAAATCTATGAACGTCCAACATCGAATTTTGAATAAGGAATTCTGCCAATTTATAAACCGGTGGAGCGACCCGCCGTGCTCGCGCCCGTCGCGGCAGGAGCGATTTCATCATTCGATGTTCAATGTTCGATCTGACCTTGCAAATACTATGCCAAGGCACGTGTCCGATGCTGGACGTTCAAAAAAATTCACCTATATCATATAATACCGAATTCATTAAGCATAAAATGGAAATTCCTATACTATCAAGTTACATTCTCAAGTTTCGCCCCCTTGATTTCTATCAATATCAAGACGGTAAGGGTTGGAAATAACATTTTTACAGCGAAATCATTTGCTTATATTTTGTAACCGGCAACCTGTGCGGCATATATTACGATCAGGCGCAAAGGAGTATCTTCTCAATAAATCCGGGTAGCTAATTTCAGCTTGATTCTCAGTTGGCAAGTGTTTGTTCACCACGAAGTGCACGAAGAAACACGAAGTTGTTGTTTTTTTATTGGATTTCTTCGTGACCTTCGTGGTAAAACAATCATAACGAAATGTTTGCTCACAGTTCTGAAACACAACTCATGCCCGGACTTTTTGAGAAGTTACGCAAAGGAGATATAACATATTTAATTTAATGATGTATTAAGCATCAATCTTATATTAATTGATTGGCGCCGTTGTAAAAACCACAGGCAGTATATTTCGCCTTAAAATTTATTTAAAGGGTGCGAAACTTGAGTTACATTTTTAAAAGGCTGAGCATAACAGCGTTATGTATTTTCGGCCTAAAATCTTTTATTTTCATATTATCTCGCGTTGGATGTATACGATTTGTCAATAATATCACAATCACTTTACGTTCAAGATCTATCCAGAAAGAAGTCCCTGTAAAGCCAAGATGCCCTATACTTCTTTTTGAAAAACAATTACCGGAACTTGAATCAGACAAAGATGGAGTATCAAACCCAAAAGCTTTGTCGTTACCTTCCCGCGGCTTAAAAAAGGTATGCAGCAGATCCTTTTTAAATAAGCTGGTTGATGAACTGCTGTGGAAATCGAATAATAGCTCTGATAACAGAATGTTCATGTCACCGGCATTTCCAAAGAGACCCGCATGCCCCCCGACGCCTCCCACAGCATAAGCGTTTTCATCATGCACCACTCCATTTACAAGAAAATTGCGCCACGAACAATATTCGGTAGCGGCGAATCGACCAATGCCGGGTTTTGAATCAATGTCTATAAAAAAAAGCCCGCGACCAAAGTCGGTTTCAATACCAAGAGGTCTATAGATTTCCTCAGATGTAAAATGATCAAGCCGTTTCCCTGACACTCTTTCGACCACCAATCCAAGAGTCATAAACCCTAAATCACTATATAGCGCTCTCTTGCCTATCGGATGCAACAAAGGTTCCTTTATAAGCAATTCTTTTAATACCTCTTTTTGAACCGCCCGTGGCAGCTTACATAAGGTACGATAATATGGACGATAATCAGGAAAACCCGAACTATGACAAAGAAGATGTTTTATTTTTATCTCTTCCTTGTCTGTATTTTTAAACTCCGGCAATACAGATCCTAATTTCTGCTCAAGATCCAGCCTGGACTGCTGAATAAGGATCATAACCGCTAAAGTAGTTGCAAGCGGTTTTGTCAATGATGCCAGATCAAAAATAGTATCTTTTGTCATTACATCACTGGATAAATTATTTGCATATCCGTAAGCTTCAAAAAAGACAATCGAGTCCTCCTTTGAGACCAGGAGAACCGCTCCGGGAAAAACCTTATCAGATATAGCAAGTCTCATAAGATTGTCGACTTGATTCATAATAACTTTGCTCGTTGCTCATTGCTGATTTTCTGACATCTAACATCTGACTTCTGTTTCTTTGCTCATTATGAATTGAAAATTAAAATTGAGAAGCGAAGCGACATCATCATTCAAAATTCGATGTTGGACGTTCGATGTCCGACGTTCATCCCTTCTCACCTTCCTGTTACTCTAGTTGCCGGTTCATTAAACGACAACAGCTGCTTGTCCGCGTCTAAAACAGCTTTAATACCCATAGGAATCGTTATATTGTTTTTGCCGTGGCCTGCTTCAAAACCTGCAAGTATCGGAATATCATACTCCATGAAAATACTATCCACTATCCCGAAAAGCTCATCCGTTTTTCCGCAATCCTCAAAACAGCCAAGGGCCAGACCCGCAATGCCATCAAAACATCCGGCCAGCTTCATTTGGGTCAACATCCTGTCAATCCTGTAAACTGCTTCTCCTTTATCTTCGAGAAACAGAATATGCCCTTTAAATTCAGGTTCAAAAGGTGTCCCGACAAGATGGCACAAAGTAGCAAGATTACCACCTGAAACCGGCGCAGATACCAGGCCATGTTTGATGATAATCCCTATTTCCGGTGTTATCTCAAGCCTTGTGTCTGACGAAAAAGCCGAGATCATTGCCTCCTTTGTCTTTTGCGATGCATCTCCCAAAGTTGTAACAAGGGGGCCGTGAAATGTAACCATACTGCATTTTGTATAAAAAACCGATAAAAGAGCCGATATATCGCTGAACCCAACAAAAATTTTCGGATTTTTCTTAATCAATTCGTAATCAAGCAATGGCAGTATCTTCATCGACCCAAACCCACCTCTTGCACAAATTACAGCCTTTATTTCACTGTCAGAAAAACACCTGTTAACAAGGCTTGCACGATGAATATCCGACCCTGCCAGATACCCCTTTTTTTTAAAAAGATCATCCGGAACAATTGTACGAAATCCCATAGCTTCCAGAACCGCAATGCCTTGATCAAATTTTTTTTTGTCAAAATGACCTGCTGGAGCAATTATTCCGATAGTATCGCCCAGCATTAATCTGCCCGGCAATAATTGTATATTTTTTTCAGCGCCCATCAGAAAATCCCCGCCTCTATAATCCTTTAATCCCTGCTCCCTAATCCCTGCTCCCTGATCCCTGAACCCTGATTTACTAATTGACATGTAATGCTCAAAGAATTATAAGCAATATTTGTCGGGGCGTAGCGCAGTCTGGTAGCGCACTTGAATGGGGTTCAAGGGGTCGGAGGTTCAAATCCTCTCGCCCCGACCAAAAAACATTTCCATAGTTAAACTGCGTAATACATCTCCTAAAATTCCTTCAAATGAATGAGACCTTTGAAAAATGTTCCATTTTGCCTGCCCTGTTAAATTTGAAAACTATTTAACCGGGGTTCGAGCGTAAGAAAGACGAAAATTTCAACCATAGGAATATATTGAATATCTCAAGAATTGAAATTTGATCCTGACACAGCAATTGGATAAAAGCAGTAAACCATTATTCAGGATT
>JAFCZU010000431.1 GCA_019314185.1 Deltaproteobacteria bacterium
GGGATTCATCGGAAACCAGCAGGTCAAAATCAGTTGGAGAAAAAAGTTTTTTATATTTGTTCTGTGAGGAAAAGCTCTGCACTGTGGAAATAACAATTTCCGCTTTTTTCCAGTTGTCACGATTTTTTTTATATATGACTGAGGTATAGTCGTTTTTCAGGTACCGGACAAAGCTTTTGTATGCCTGATCTTCAAGTTCAAGCCTGTCAACAAGAAATAGTATACGCTTTGCGTTTCCTGTTTTTAGAAACAATTTTATGATAGCGGCGGAAATAAGGGTTTTTCCTGTCCCTGTCGCCATTTCAAAAAGGAACCTGTCTTTGTCCTCCCTTGCCCATGCCTGTAATGCGTATATAGCTTTGGTTTGGTAAGGCCTTAAAATTCGTAAGCCTTCATCAAAAAGATATTTGTTTTGCGTTTCTTCATTCTGGTATCGCGGATCATCTTTGAAGCTCGGTTTTTGAGTGACGGCAATATAATCTTCCGAAACAATTTCATCTGCAAGGCGTTTGCTGTCAGGACTGAAAGTTTGCCGGTGCCTTATAGACTCCTGCGTTGGAAACTCTGTAATAATTTCCGGATTGCCACGCTCCAAATCCCAATAATAATGAAGGTTGCCATTTGAGAGAATGACAAACCGGACATTGAGGCTTTTTGCGTATTTTCTGGCCTGCTCCTTGCCGTCGAGAGGACTTTTTTTTTCTCTTTTGGCTTCGAGAACTACAAGAGGGAACCCTCTTTCATTCAGCAACAGGAAATCAACAAAGCCATTTTTGACAGATTCAAAATCTTTTCCAAAGGCATCAACATCTTTTTCTTTTATTTTGATATTTGGCTCAAGCTGGATGTTGGTTGGGCCATTTTCATCATCAAAAAAACGCCATCCTGCATCTTCAAGCAATTTATTGATTTTTATTCTGGCTTTTGCTTCTTTTTCGGCCATTCAACATCCTGTTACTTTTTGTTTGTATTTGGCGGTGTTATGACTTTTTTTTGGTATTCTGTATTTACGGTATTAAGAAGACCATCCTTTGCTTTGCGGTAGGTGAGGATAGCAACAGTACCGGCGATCCCGAAAAAAAGAATCTGGGTGACTTTTAGAATTTGATCAATGATTCCTGGTTCTATTTGCATTAGGATCTCCTATCTGATAGCGCCTTAAGGGTGAACCTACAATTTCCAATTATGGAAGTCAAGGCAAGTCCCAAGCCCAGTAGATGGAGGCAAAGAGCATAGTGTTATCACAACTTAGGTATCCGGTAACAGTGCTTCGGAAGGCAGTAGCTTTGCTGAGGCGGAGTAACACAAAAGCATGAGTCTTCCTTGTGGCTATGCCACCACAAGTGTGGTGATCTACCTGTGCCTGGCACGCAGACAGGCGAACAGAAATTGAGTCAGGCGTGCATTTGCGGGACGGTGCCGTGACTGAACAGTACGAGCAAATGGTTGCGGTGAAGGGATGAGTTACTTATTTGCATACTGCTTCAACAATTGGATGAATATTATATCTTCTCCTAAATTGTATTCGGAATCAGTAGAGAGTCGATTTTGTTATCAAAAAGAGCCATTATCTTTTGCAGTTTTTTCTCTTGGCCGCTAATACTTATTGCATAAGCCGACACCGATGATGGCGCTTTATCAATGAAATCTTTTAATATCTTTGAATTGTTTCGGCCTTTTAGGATTTTAACTGTTAATTCATGCGCGTAATCAGGCGGGATTTCACAATATAGTTTTTTGCATTTCCTGTAAATCTGAGTGTTTGGAACATCAGGCGTAGTACCATAATACTCTTTAATGATTCTCATATATTCAGATTTTCGGAGAGAATCAAATAATATGGCCGGATTTATATTTTCTTTATTCGATTTTGGTTTACGTATCGTTGTAATAGTGTTTCTGTCAGTAAGTACAAGAACTCCTGCTTTTTCAGGTAAGATAGTGTCTAATGTTTTTGCATGTGAAGGTGATGTAATCACATTTATATAATCAAATATTTCAAAATATGACTGTATCTGTTTTTCAAGGCGAGCAAAAGAGTCGTATTGAGATTTTATTTCATAAACGGTAGTTGTTCCGTTTAATATCACGACATCAGCTTTATTTTTTCCGGCTCTGAATTCTGTAAGCATGTGCGAGGTATTCAATGAGTGCTTCCCGATCAGGATTTTATTGGCGAGCACATTTTTATAAATATATTCATTACGGTAGTTTTTGAAAAGAAGGCGATAAACCCAGTCAAAAAATTGACCAAGAGTTGTTGAGGAATCAAGTTTTTCAAGTAAACCGCTATTGGCACATACTTCCGACAAATAGGGCGAATAACCTTTTTGCTCAAGACTATCCATAACGATAGGAGTAAAAAGCCGCCCTAAAGCGGGCAGGTATTTTGGGTCTATTTCCATATTACACATTTCCCTCATACTACTGAATTTTAGATAAAAATGTATCGAATTTGGCTTTTTGACGCATCCAGTCAGCACATTCTTTAGCAATAGCCCGTTGGGTGAGTTTGTTTTTAAGCTGTATTTCTAATTTACTTCCATAAAGATTTTTTCTCCGTTGTTATTTTTTAGGAATATAAAACTCTCTTCTTTCTTTTGAAATTTTGTCGGTTGCTTCATTAGGAACAAAGGTCGGCGCCGTAAAAATGAATTCTAATGATTCGATCTTTTCCAGCTCCTTTT
Source organism: Deltaproteobacteria bacterium (assembly GCA_019314185.1). The sequence goes on from JAFCZU010000431.1 coordinate 2,688, forward strand.
TTAGGGCTTCGTGGGCATATATTGAAAAACAGGACGCGGCAATTTTTAGCTTTGCGCCTGGCTTAAGCATGTGCTTCAGATCATCGTAAAGTATTTTACAAAGCCAAGTCTGATTGAGGTTGTGTCACAGCAGATGTCGTAGTAATGTCACAGCTTGGCCATAACGTAGTGACGTGTTGAATCTGTTGCTCCAGTACCAACCTCATTTATAAGTTCTTTATCCGGCAAACCTTTTAAATTACGCTGAAGGCTGCGCCGATTCACACCCGGACAGATAGTTTCAAAATCTTGGATGGTCAGTTTGCCACGCTGCATGAGGAATTCCAATGCCTTGGCCTGCCGTTTGTTAAGACCGTGCTTCTGCGTCAGCACATCCCGGCGGATAACCTGTTCGCCACATTGCTTGACCTCAATCAGCAATCAAGTCAAAACCTGCATTCAATAAAATCAATTAGAATGAGATATTGAACCACCAAAAAGCAAGGATAAGGGGAAAC
>JAFCZU010000432.1 GCA_019314185.1 Deltaproteobacteria bacterium
CCCGATTTCAGTTGAGGCGGAATTTAAAAGTTCTTCGGTGCTCAAATTTATGCTGCGCAGTAAAACCCAACGCATACGCATAGGAGATGCGGTTACAGTCTTCTGGGCGGAGCGGGCGTCGCCTGTCGAGACCTTTTTCGGACAGGTAATGAACCCATCAGTTGAAGACACGAGTGCGGCAATCACTGTTCAACAATTTCTGGAAGCCGTTCGACGGGGATCGTTACCAAGGGATCTTGAAGGAGACAAGAACCTGAAATTCTACATTATGGGGCTTTCTCTCAACAAAGCCCGCCTTGCTCTTCGCTTTTGGCATGTTTGTTCAGTAGGTGAATTGATGGTACGTTTTCGCGATCATTTTCGTAATCTTGAAATGGAACGATCTGACAGAGATATTCAATTCCCAGGCGTCTGGCATCTGCTTAAAGAAACTGCCCGAGAAACAAAAAACATCTCTCCTGTTTTGGGTGGTACTTTAACGCGTTCAATTTTAACCGGCATGAATTATCCGCAGAATCTTTTTCAAGGTGTTATCGGTCGTATTCGTGCGGATAAGCGAATTAATTATTTAAGAGCTTCAATACTAAAAGCAGTTTTACAGAGAAACCATAAAAAGGAGGTTCCAATGGCTTTAAACACAGAAAGGAGAGAGGTTTCGTATTTGCTCGGCCGTTTGTTTGCCGTGCTTGAAAAAGCGCAGCTTGATGCACTGGGAAAAGTAAACTCAACTATTAAAGACCGCTTTTTCAGTGCGGCATCAGCGACCCCAGCCAGTGTTTTTCCACGGCTGATTCGATTATCACAACGTCACATTGAAAAGGCTGAGTACGGAGATATCTCAGATGGTCGTATTGCGGGAATCATGGAAAATATAGAATCCTTTCCGGCCCACATGAATCTACAGAATCAAGGCATGTTTGCCATTGCCTACTACCATCAGAAGAACGCCATAACTCGTGAAATACAAGAAGCTGCCGCCAAAAAGAAAGCTAAAAAAAGTAAAGGAGGAGAAGAAAATGATAGAGCCAATTAAAAATCGTTATGAGTTCATATTATTATTCGATGTAAAAAACGGCAATCCAAACGGAGATCCTGATGGTGGCAACATGCCTCGCATTGATCCCGAGACCGGGCACGGGGTTACTACTGACGTTTGCTTAAAGCGCAAGGTGCGAAACTATGTTGATTTGGTGAAAGAAAATATTTCACCTTACGAAATCCATGTTCGTGAAGGAGCATTTCTCTCAGAGCACCATAAACGAGCCCATAAAGCGTTGGATAACGAAAAATTGTTTGCACATGTTCCTTCGGATTTGCTTGAAGAACTCGGCAACTATCAAGGCTACCCTGAAGGAATTGGTTTTGAAAATGAAGGCGTATATCTCCAACTCAGTGCTGATATCAACAAGGCAAAGAAGGAAGTTGGAAAACTGAAAGATATTAGCGGTGCGTCAAAGGCAAAGCTCAAAGAGTTGTTTGTTGATAGCAAAGAAATGGTAGCGAAAAAATGGATGTGCAAAAATTTCTTTGATGTACGTACCTTTGGAGCTGTAATGTCGACAGGTGACAAAACCTGTGGGCAAGTTCGCGGCCCAGTCCAGCTCGGTTTTTCTCGGAGCATAGACCCCATTGTTGGATTGGATGTAGCTATGTTCAGAACGGCTGCGGTTACAGTCGATAAACCAAATGATAAAGGGCTTGGTGCAAGGAAAGCAATTGTTCCTTATGGCCTGTATCGTGTTCACGGTTTTATATCAGCACCCCTTGCAAAACAGACAGGATTCTCCGAAGATGACCTGGAACTTTTCTGGAATGCCCTCCTGAACATGTTTGACCATGACCGTTCTGCCGCCCGCGGCGAAATGGCCGCTCAGAAACTGATTGTATTCAAACACGATAGTAAGTTGGGGAATGCTCCTGCCCACAAGCTGTTTGATCTGGTAACAGTTACACGCGCAACAGATGAATCTATTCCGGCTCGCGCATTTTCAGATTACAATGTTACTATAGATCGGGATAATATGCCGCAAGGCGTAACTCTCGAAGAAAAAATATAAAAAAAGAGAAGGAGCAATATTGTTGGTATGATAACTTTAAAGCAGTTCATATCGGAACTTGATGCAATCCCCGTAATGACATCATGGTACCTGGCCGACATCAATGAGGCGAAAGGCAGGCAGGGGCTTTATAAAAGGCAGTCGCCGCAGAGACTGAAATCGCTGAAAGAGCATGCTCTTATTGAGAGTGCGATTTCATCCAATCGTATTGAAGGTGTTGAGGTCGATAAAAAGCGCATCGGCACCATCATCTTCGGCAAATCGCTTCTTCACGACCGGTCAGAGGAAGAGGTTCGGGGCTACCGAGAAGCGCTCAATCTCATACATGATAGGGGAGCAAAGTTGCCCATTACGGAAATTACCTGCAAGAAGCTGCATCGTATGACACGCGGCGAGATATGGGATGCCGGTAAATACAAAGACAAAGATAGCAACATCATCGAAAAACGCCCGGATGGAACGTCCAGCATACGGTTCCGAACCGTTCCGGCCGACAAAACTTCTTTATGCATGAAAGAGCTGATTGATTCATGGCAAGAATGCATAAACGAAACAAAGGTCAACCCGCTAATAGTGCTGGCGGCATTTAATCTGGATTTTCTGTGCATACACCCCTTCCGCGACGGAAATGGCAGAGTCTCCAGATTGCTGATGCTTCTGCAGTGTTATCATCTGGGAATTGAAGTCGGAAGATATATAAGTCTCGAACGTCTTATCGAGCAGAACAAGGAAAGATACTACGAAACATTAAAGCTGAGTTCAGAAGGATGGCATGAAGGCAAACGCGACCCGTGGCATTATATCAATTTTATCTGTTTCATACTCAAGAGCGCTTACAAAGAATTTAAAGAAAGGTTGGGCGGGTTGCCTCAACCAAGGGGTGAGAAGACAGCAATGATTCAAGATGCCGTTAAAAGTTTCCCAGGTGATTTCAGTGTTGCCGATATACTGCGGAAATGTCCCGGTGTTGGTATTGATATGATACGCAGGGTACTTAAAGATCTTCAGGCGCAAGGACTTATTGAATGCCTTGGCCGTGGCAGAAATGCAAAATGGAATAAAACAGGGAATTAGGTAATAACAATTAATATAGGTAATAAATTGGGTAACAAGGAATTGAAGTAAAAAAAGTAGCAGCGTGGAGCAATAACAATGACTCGAAAAGTAGCAAGAAAAATCGAAGACATAAATTCCGATCTCGGCGAAATCGTATTGTATCAGTCTGAGGACGGGCAAGCCGCACTGGATGTTCATCTCAAGGATGAAACAGTCTGGTTGACCTTAA
>JAFCZU010000433.1 GCA_019314185.1 Deltaproteobacteria bacterium
CATAACGTGATGCTGTGGAACAGGGAAAGCGATCAAAATAATAACGAAAAATGAATGTTTAAATCGACAAGCGGCAAATGGATAAAAGCGGCTCAGCTTTCCCTGTTACCACCAGCAAATGGTTATAAGCTCTTTAATTGGACTGTAAAAAACCGAAAACCCTTACCTTTCATTTCATTAAAGTTGCCTTCTTCAACTGGTAATCCTTCTTTCCGGGCGAGCGGATAAAATTTTTTATATGACTCCTCGTCAAACCCATATGCCGCACCAAGTTTAAGACCTCTCAATATTTCCCCGAATCTCGTCTTTTTTACGGTATGTCCTTTTTGCTTATCCGGATCGATTTCTTTAAGGAAAGCTTTCATAGCTCGAACAGATCCAGATATTACACATGCGTCGCCTTGATCTCCCGTACATACAACTTCAGTAGGAGATGCAAAAGCAAAATAACCAATTACCTTTCGACTACGATCAGCCATATGAATTTTCCTCTTTGTTCATCGATCGACTTATAACGACGTGCATGACCGGCCGGGAAAGCCAACTATATATTGGCAAAAGCGAGTTTTGCGAAAGACTTCGCTATAGCAAAAAATGCTCCGGCTTTCCCGGTCGGAGTCAATGCGTTTGTTGGGCAAAACTACTTTTTAGGTTTTTGGGGTGGCGGCTTAATAGGGCGCTTTGGTGTTTTCGGTGGATTATTAACCCCACCCCGTTTAACATTTCCTTCTTGAAGAGGCTTCTTGCTCATTGCACGTTCTCCTTTTCTTTAACGTCAAGTTTATATTCTTCCGACTCTTCCGCATTTAAAGGAGGGACTTCAATCATCAAAGCATCTTTATTCCGGCTGAGATAGATATGATCTGTTGAATAAAGATAGTCACCTGATTCGTTTGAATAAACAGAAACATCAGAAAGTATTAATTCCCGCTCCTCATCTGAATCTGACCACGTCGAGATATAACAATAATATACAAGTTGTTCTTTCAAATCTCTGACAATCAGCCATCCGTCATTTTTCTGCGCATCTGGAGAATTATGGAAATAATGCCAAACATCTTCGTCGCCATATCTCTTCGTTGTTCGAAAAAATTGACCAACTCTATTTGCGATATTATAATTGATGCAAAATGATAAAATATAAGCAAGGGAAATACCTGCAACTATGCCTTTGATAAGTACTTTTAGGGACACATCCTGATTTTTGCCTAAAAATATATCAAACGTGTCCGACACAAATCCAAGTTGATTTCGGTAATTCAGTGTCGCCTCAACAGTACCTACAATTCCATAGGAAAGTACAGCATATAAAAACACAAGCAAGATAGTGTCTGTATTGGAACGAACTCGTTTACCAAAAAGCTTTTGTGACAGAAAGAAGCAAATAATCCCAGGTATGCCGACTATAAGTATTTTAATTGTGTATTCTGTCATTTTTTAATGCCCAACGCCGTCATCAGCCGCCGGGCGGTAGGGCAGCGCGTATGCCGAAGCCCTCTCGGATATTGGCCGCCATTGTTACCGGTCGGCTGCATGAAGTGGTTATGCTTCCTTCCAGTCTGATTCTTGCCAGTCGTTTAGCGCTATCTTTCTTGAACGAGTTGTTCATAGCGCAGGCCGTACTTCAGCATAGATATGAGCGCCTCTCCGTCGGAAGCCGGCATGCTGAAGTGCTCATATCCGGTTTCGGACTTTTCGTAATGTATCTGAATAGCATTCAAATATCTCCGGACCAGATCCAATGCTTCTTCAATCATTTGGCGCGAAACACCAGGAAGCGGATTAAGCGTGCTTTTCATTGCCGTGGTGAGATCGAGATGGGCCAGGCGCTTATTTCGCCATGTACGAAAAGGTAGGCATTTCTGTTTCAGTTCGTCGAGTATCTGGCGCAATGCGGGTTGAAGATTGGGTTCCCCTTGCTTTTCAACTCTTTTCTGCAGTTGCTCAAGAGATAGGTTCTCGTTTGCCCCAGTCCTTGCACGATCAGTCAACTTGCTCAGTGCAATTTGAACATCTCCGATTAGCACGTCCTGAATGGTGTAAAAGAACGTTGATGCACACTCATTAAGGAGATCGATGCGTTTCGGCGACTGCGCAAACAACTGCCGATACATGATCCACCTCGCATGCAGCCAGGTGACCTCCGTTTTCAATTCTTGAAAAACCTCATCGACGTTGGAAGGAATATTGCTCATTTGGTCCCCCTTTCATTTCTTTGCATAACACGGCCCTCAACGGTTGCCGGAAGCGCGCCGGCGCTGGAGGCAATCCGACTGCAGGGCATGGTTAGGAAGTATCATCGAATCGAGCTAAAGGATGGCAGTTGGATATTGTGCTTGTTGGCAGCATCTCTTAACGAACTCTCAAGTTCAAAGAACTGCTTGGCACTATCAATGGAACGATACATCGCTCGAAACCGTAGCCTTTCTTGCTCACCTACGGATGGAGTAAGTATTTCAATGGATCTTTCTATCCAGACAACGGCACTTTTCTTTTGGTATATCTCGTAAAAAAGAGATGACGTCCACCCAAGTGACACAATCCCGGACAAAAGCAGCCACGCAAGTATATATCGCCGCTTTGCCACTAATCACCTCGCCTTTTTTCTGGCTAGCCGTACTCTGGCTTTTGCCTTATCCGGATTCAATTTACGCTGCATTTCATTAATAGAACTATAAACGCTGATCAGAGCGTACCACGGGAATACAGAGACAAACATCATAAGAAACACAAATGGCATCATGCCGAAGTAATCAACATCACCCTGACCCGTATACCTATACAATCTGTCAGCAGAATACAGGGAACCTAGCAGCATCAATGTCTTCCGGCCGCAGAAGAGCAATAGGTCCCTAAGGAACAAGTCCCACACGCCGCTACCAATTGCCCCAAGTAATATTGCGACGGATATGGCGATAATTTTCTTCGGTACTTCTTTCGGCGTATCTTGCTTGTCCTCTTCGATGTCGTTCATAATTGTACTAACTGCTCCTTTCCTTCCTAACGCCGGCATCAGTTGCTGGCCGCGAGGCCAGTCAACTGAATGCACTTGTTGGACGAAGCCGCTACGCGGCGGAAAAAAAATCAAAAATAGTGTATGACTCCTATACTTGTCCAATTTCGGGCACTTTTAAAAAAGGAGTATACCATGAATCAAACAGA
>JAFCZU010000434.1 GCA_019314185.1 Deltaproteobacteria bacterium
CTGAAAGACACAAAAGCCCAGATAAAGATGCTTAACAGACATTCCAGACAAGCTGAAAATCTTGAACAGCAGCGTAAAATTCAGGAGAAAATAAAACAATTAGAAAAGAAAAAGCGCAGGCAAAGGCAGCGGATTTTTGATATAGAAGATGAAATCATGGAAAAACGGGATAATCTGATCGATGCTCTTGAAAAAAGGCTTAAACAGAAAACAGATATCCAGACATTGTTTATTATTCAATGGAGCGTTGTGTGATTGTAGAGACTGTCACTGTGCCTGCTATGATAATGAGCGTTCAATGAGGAGAACAAAATATTATGCCTACAACGGAACAATTACGCGGCCGATTGATTGACAAATTAAAGGAACTGTTTCAGCTTGACCAGCCTGACCTTGATTTTGGTTTTTACCGTATCATGCACGCCAGGGCTGAACAACGCCAGGGCTGAACAAATAACGGATTTTCTCACAACCGATCTTCTGAAAATCGTTGAAAATGCCTTTGGGAAGATTGATGACGTAACAAAGAAAAAATTAAAAGCCGAATACGATCAGGAGCTGCAAAAGGCCAAAGACTATGGGGCGCCTGAACCGGAAAATGTCCTAAAGGTAAAAGAGGCTAAAGCAAAATATGAGGCCGCGTCTCACACCGAAAGTACTGAAGGCGAAATTTATGACCATCTTTATCGATTTTTTGAGCGTTATTACGATAATGGTGTCTCCCTATGCAATTCCCTACAACGGAGAAGAAGTCAAGCTCCACTGGGCAAATGCGGATCAGTATTACATCAAAACAGCAGAATATTTTACAAACTTTACCTTTGATCTGCGTCTCGCGGTAAAAAAGCAGCAGGAGTTAAGCGACAAGAATAAAAAAGGACATAAACAAAAAGATCTGCTTACTTTCACTGAAGCAACTACATCTATCCTGACACATATGGCGCTTAAGGTTAATTTCCGTATCATTGAGGCTGCCGAAGGCGAGCACGGCAATATAAAGGCCGGCAATGCCACAAAACGATTCTTTATTATCCACAAGAACAATCCTGTTGAATTTAATAAGAACGGCGAGCTGATTGTCAATTTTGAATACAGGCCGGACCCAAAAAAGACAGGGCAGGAAAAAATATGGCGGGATAAGCGGAATGACGAAGCAGTAGAAACCATATTTAAAGAATTGGAAGCCACGAAATACACGAAAAGCGCTAAAGAATATTTGCACCTGCTGGCATTTCCGGCTCCAACCGGGAAGGATAAAAAACGTTCACTGCTGGCAAAGTATGTTAATCAGTACACTGCTCGTAATACCTGTGATTACTTCATCCACAAAGACCTTGGCGGATTGCTGCGGCGCGAACTGGACTTTTACATCAAAAACGAGGTAATGCGGCTGGATGATATAGAAAACTCCGATGTTCCGGCAGTGGAATCATACTTAACCAAAATCAAGATCCTGCGAAAGATTTCCCACAAGATTATTGATTTTCTGGCCCAGCTTGAAGACTTTCAGAAAAAACTATGGCTCAAGAAAAAGTTTGTTGTTGAAACAAATTACTGCATCACTCTGGACCGGATACCCGAGGATTTGTATCCTGAAATTGCGGGGAATGAAGAGCAAAAGGAAGAGTGGGTAAAGCTGTTTGCGATTGATGAGATTAAAGGGGATTTGCATACCCGGAAATATTCCGAACCGCTGACAGTGAAGTTTTTGAAAGAGAATCCGTTTTTGGTTGTGGATACCGGATTTTTTGATGATGAATCCAAGGAGAGGCTGATTGCATCTATCGATGATTTTGATGAGCAATGCGATGGCCTGCTGATTCATTCGGAAAATTTTCAGGCGTTGAATTTGTTGCAGGAGCGGTACAAACAGCATGTTCAATGCATATATGTCGACCCTCCTTATAACACCGGTGATGATGGTTTTGCATATAAGGACAATGATAGGTCGTCATCCTGGTTATCCATGTTTAATCAAGCAACCGGCTTATTGATCCCATTAATTGAAGAGATGGGATCCTATTTTATTAGCTGTGATGAAAATGAAGCCCTTGATTTGGGCCAATTGCTTGTTCAGATATTTGGACACAATAATCATGTTGAAACAATAACTTGGAATAAAAGAGTTCCCAAAAATGATAAAGGAATAGGTAACATCCATGAGTATGTCTACCTATTCGCTAAAAACCAAGGACTAAGGCGCTCAACAGGTAAATCATTTGTGATGCACAAAGATGGCCTTGAGGAGATATATGAGCTTGTTAAAAAAGCTAAGCAGCAAGGACTTTCCCTTGAAAAAACCAATGAACAATTAAAGAAATTCTACAAAAAACAAGGTTACGACAGAGGTATAACGCTCTATTGTGAACTAGACCCAAATTATGAGCTTTGGGGAAAAATTAACATGGCTTGGCCTAACCCAAAAACCGAGGGACCAAGGTACGAAGTTGTTAATCCTGTTACTGATAAACCAACCCCTATTCCTAAAAAAGGGTGGCGTTGGACAGAAGAAACTTTTAGAAAAGCAGAGAAGGATGGGCCAGAATTTAAGCTTCCTGACGGAAGCATGATAAGAGGAAGGATTTGGTATGCTACTGATGAAAATACGCAACCGAGTTCAATTACATATCTCAAGAATGTTGAGTCGTTTTTATTACGGTCTATTGTCAGCCTAAAAAGTGACGGTAGCCTCCAACTTGAAAACTTAGGGTTTAGTGGGCTTATTGACTATCCAAAACCATCAAAATTGATGGAATGGCTGTTTTATTCAGTTCAAGAGAGTTCTGGATGGTTCCTTGATTTTTTTGCAGGTTCTGGAACATCTGGGCAGGCACTAATCAACTTAAACAGAGACGACAATGGTTCCAGAAGATTTATTCTTGTGGAGATGGGAATCTACTATGATACTGTTCTTATCCCACGTTTAAAAAAATCTATTTATAGTGATTCGTGGAAAGAAGGTAAACCTCTGACACGAAGTAGTAGTGTTTCCCATTGTTTTAAATACCTGCGTCTCGAATCCTACGAAGATACCCTGAATAATCTGAGTTTCAACAATAATTCCAAGGCATATCAAGATAACCCTGACCTTTATGAAGACTACATGCTTCGCTATCTGCTTGACGTGGAGACCCGCGGCAGTCAAAGTTTGCTGAATATTGATGCTTTTGCCGATCCTTGTGCCTATAAACTTAAAGTAAAACAACTCGGCAGTGATGAGTATGTGGTCAAAAATGTTGATCTTTTGGAGACATTTAACTATCTCATCGGCCTGCGCGTTGTCCACATTGCCGCGCCCCTGGCATTTACCGCCAAATTCAAACGGGAACCTGATCCGGAACTGCCCGAAAATAAGCAAACACGCCTAATTGTGGATGGCCGCATTAAACAGGATAAAAACGGACCGTGGTGGTTCAGAAAAGTGGAAGGCTGGATACCTTCAGACCGTATCAATCCCAATAACGGTCAAAAAGAAAAAGTACTGATTGTCTGGCGCAAACTCACCGGTGATCTTGAGCAGGACAACCTGATGCTGGATGAATGGTTTCAAAAAAACCGCATCAGCGCCCGTGATTTTGAATTTGATACCATATATGTCAACGGTAGCAACAACCTGCCGAACTTGAAGCTGGATGATGAAAACTGGAAAGACCGCCTCATTGAAGAGGAGTTCATGAAACGTATGTGGGACGTGGAGGGAGTGT
>JAFCZU010000071.1 GCA_019314185.1 Deltaproteobacteria bacterium
TAACTCTTTTCTCCTTCTATTTCCTATAATGCCTATTATGGGGTATCCTTTTTAAGGAAATGTATGAACAGAAATAGTTACCACATTAATCTGGTTGTTCAAGCTGCCTGATGACTGGTTGATAGATATAATGCCGCTGACCCCTTCAAAGGCAAAACTACTTATGGTATCTATATTACTGACACCCGCTTCAAAGACTGTATTGTGACCGCTAATCATACCAAGCTCTGCCGGAGACAAAGAAACTACCGGATTCCCCCCGGTTGATATGCACGCAATGTTATTCTGGCTGTTCAGATTACCGGCAGACTGATTAATGCCTATAACCCCGGACAGACTGTTAAAAGCATTAGCTTTAATAGTATTAGAATGGATAGAATCTTCTGCGGTAAGCGTATTTCCCAAACTCGACTGATCAAAAGAAGACGCGGAGCGCAAAAGAGTGTCGGCGCCATCTTTCGCAAAAGAAATGCTTACACTATTACCCTGATTATTCATACTACCCGGAGCCTGATTAATACTGATAATTCCATCGACACCATTAAAGGAACTGTTCTGGATGATTGCTGAACTATCAACATTTATTTCCGCAATCTCATTGCCGCTATTATCAACACTCCCTGTGTTTGAAGTTTCTGCAGACTGCTCCACAAAGGTATTTTGATTCACACCAATTTCTATATTCTTTGTAATGGTTGTTTCCTCTTCTTTGACTGTTTCTTTTACAATAGCAGTAATTGTATCTGAGCCATCTGTCTCCCCATCTGCAAAAGCCGGAAGCCTGAGCATTAAGCTCAGCAGGAGACCTATCAAAATTAACATGGCCTTTTTCATAAAATCTACCTCTAAGGAGCAAGGAATGGTAAGCTTTCAAATATCTTTGCGGCTGTTGCCGCATTGTTCACATTGATAACGGTCAGCTGCACATTCATAACGGTGGTAACTACATTATTACTTCCAGGTACCTGGCTAATCTGAATCATGCCCTGTGTTCCATTAATACTCCCAACCATAGCCTGAATCCGAACTGCCCGATCCCCGGAATTTAGAATAACGTTAGAGCCTGATGTGATGGTGGGTGACGTTCCACCTACAACCACATCTCCCAGGTTGCCTCCATAGTCAAGGGTTGCGCTGCCACTACCAGCGGTATCCCAGTATCCTGAAAAGTCAAAAGAAAAATATAGTCCCGCATATTTACCTTGAATATTGCTTAGCTCAAAATCTGATAATTTGTATATTTTTTCAAAATCAAAAGCAAATACCGAACAGGGAGAAAATACAATGAACAGATTGGCAAGCATCAGTATAACCAAAATCCTTATACACTTTATGTAATTTCTGATTTTTAGCATTTTACCACCAGGGGTAGCTACCGGAAAACATAAGCGTTGAACTATCCATGACAAAACTATCCAAAACCTTATCTTTTATTCTCAGGATTTGACCTTTTGGCATTATGGCCCTGCTTTCTGCCGCAGCCAATCCCACAGGTATGCCTTCCTTTGGACCAACTGCCACAAATATCACATTGTTCCAGGTTCCTAAGAATTCCTCAAGATCCATGACCCTGTTTCCCCAGGCAGGATCGGCAGTATAGACTTTTTCCCCTATCACTCCTTTAAGAACAACAAAATGACTATATCCTCTGACGTTTATGAGGACAATGGTGGGAATCTTCACCTGCCCAAGCTGTTCTATTTTCAGCTTGTAACCATTAGCCTGGTAACCCAGACTTTGAGCATATGCTTTCATATCCAGAAAAGAAAATCCCCTTCTCTTAATTAAGATTTGATCGCCCTGCGTTAACATCCCCTTCATCACATCTCTTTCTGTAATCTCTTTTCCAAACTGGTATTTTAATAGAGTAGCCAGGGAGGCAGCTCCGCAGCTAAAATCGAAACTTTGGGAAACCACATTTTTAAACCTTGCCTCTTTTAGACTTACAACGTGTCTGGAAATCCGGGGACCACCATTGATGGTCACTTCCAAAATAGCTGCATGGACTTTTGTTGACTGACTAAACAGGGCCATAATTAATAAAAAGCACAAAAAAAGAGATACTTGAACCTTATTTTTAAAAAAAAAGATGTGAATTTTTGGCATTTTCTTATCTTCTTCTATAAAAAAAGAGGGCTTTCCTTCTTTTTCCTCTATAGTCCTCTAAGCATAGAATGAGGAAGAAGGGGGAAACCCCCATTCTTCCTCTAATCAAGTTAAAATCCACGCCTCAGACAAAAGAAAGAACCTTAACATTAAAACGTACCCGGGTGATTTAAAATCACGCATGCAGCAACCACATTAGCCTGGTTGTTCATGTTGCCAGAGGATTGGTTTACACCTATAATACCTGATGCACTTGCCAGAGCATCAGCACATAGTATATCGATGGTGGCAGTGGCATTTTCAGTGGACATGTTACCAACATTAACCATACCAAGATCTGCCTCAGAAAGTGCGGCTATGGCTGATCCCACGCTAAGGCTTGCGGCGTTGTTCTGATTATTTATGTTGCCCGCAGACTGGTTAACACCAACAATACCGGTAACTGATCCCAGGGCGCTGTTAATTTCGTTTGTTCTTTCAGTTCCATGCGCCGTAACTATGTTTCCTGCAGGCACTACAACCAACTCTCCGGTTGCATCGTCTATAACAACAAGACAATCCCCATTAATTTTCTCGGCTGAGGACTCGGCATGCAAAAAAGCCCCTCCGACAAACCTGGTTTCGCCTTCGTCAAGATATGGAACGGCGCTAACCGCAGCGGCAGCCCCACTATAGGCAATAGATGCGGCATTACCCTGGTTGTTAATACTACCAGGGGATTGATTCACATTAATAATGCCACTGGCGCCATCGAGTGAACCGCTATCAATAACAGCCTTCTTTGTAACCATCGTCGGATCTGTGCCAAGGCTACCTGTCCCCGGTACCTGGAAATATTCGCCAGTTATTGGGTTTTCTTCATAGTCAGGTGATACAGCGTCTGTACCACCATATGGATTTTCTGTAATCTCGTTTGCTTGATTGACATCATTTTTTACTGCCTGAGCCTCGGCAGAGTTGCTCGGTTTTACGACCTGCTTTACCCCGACATAAACAGCCTTATCTATACTTACCGTCTCACAGACCATCTTGTCTTTGCTCTTTGTGATCGTCCCTTCAATCTCTACATCAGCCAAAACCGGAATGCCCATGGCCATCACGAATGCTATAGCCGTCAATGCTACAAAAAGCTTCTTCATTTTTAACTCCTTTCATTGATTTACTCACTGTTAAATTTAGTTGCCTCCTCTCTTTACCGACTCGACTGCGGCGACCAACCGCTCTTTAAGTCTCAAAATCACCTCCTTTCTTGTAATGCTTTATTTACCACGGATGATCAGGCTATTTTTCTGGACGTTGGCAATTGAATTTCCTCGATTAGTAAATTTAATACCGGTTGTATTTTGAGCATTTACCTCATCCCAGAGAATGATCTTGCCTGAAATCCCTATATGCCCACCACTATTAGCCTGAACTTCGCCTAAACCTTTTCCGCAAATAGCCTCAAGCTCTTTTTCGAAAATCTCTTTGCCAAAAATAGATAAGGAAATCGAATCATCGAGGCAAATCTTGCGATTAATCGCCTGCCCACTGGGATTGAGGTTCCAGTTGTTTTCCTGGCCGGTTGCAACCCTTTCTTTACATAGCAACATTAATAGGCCAAAGAAGAAGATGATTAGCATTTTTCTACTTATCCAACGCATGGTCATGGTTTCTTCTATTCTTCAAGAATCGAATAAATGAGTGATTTGTTACTTATTTGTCATACTACTATACAAACATTGTGCCAATGGGATATGTATTTAATATATTTAGGAAAACTGGAAAGTCACCCGATGATGAGTGTAAAGTAAATATGACATGCTATGAAGAGCTTTATGCAAAAATATATGAAATAATACAAAAAAGTAGTTTGTCATATTTACTGACAGGTGTTATCTCAATGCTATCTGAATTCTTCTTGGAGCCTGTCCGAGAATTATGTCCGTTCCGTAATGAAAAAGTGGGAAAGCAAAACCAAATTTTTGGAAATTTGAGGAGAATAGCGAGCCTATTTGACGAAAATTTGCGGGCAGGCTCCTTGGTGGGCTTTTTGATAAAAGTAACTCAAGTTGTACCTCTGCGAGGGATATGAATGTCTAAGTTCTTCATGAGCAGATAAACATATGGGCGGCTGATTCCCAAAAATCTTGCGGTTTGAGAAATATTATACTGATGCTCGAGTAAGGCCGATTCGATCAGATCTTTCCTCATCTTCTTAGCAACATTCTTAAGCCTTGACGTATTATTCGCCCTTTGCGAAGATTTTAATTCCAGATCTTCAGGCCTTATCCATTTGTCTTGAATAACAATAGCTCTCCTGATTCGGTTGATCATCTCTCTGACATTTCCAGGCCAGGCATGTTCCCGAATCACATCCAAGGCTTCAGGCGTAAATCCCCGGCAATTCCAACGCCGTTCCATCTTTATTTTATTTAGAATATAATGTGCAAGAATAATCTTATCTTCTCCCCTTTCGCACAAGGGAGGAAGCTGGATAGTAAAGACTTTGATTCGGTGATAAAGATCTGATCGAAAACGTCCCTCGGACACGGCCTGTTCAATGTCTATGTTAGTGGCCGTGATAATTCGGACATCAACCTGCATACTGTTTGTGGAACCGATACGTTCAACCATTTGGGTTTCTAAAAGCCGAAGAAGTTTGGGCTGTAAACCCAGCGGGAGTTCCCCGATCTCGTCGAGGAAAAGCACTCCTTTATGGGCCAACTCGAATTTCCCCTTCTTAGCCGTATAAGCCCCTGTAAAAGCACCCTTTTCGTATCCGAAGAGCGCTGCTTCGATTAGCGATTCCGGAATAGCGGCACAATTTACTACCACAAAAGGCTTATCTTTTCGAGAACTTCTTTCGTAAAGGGCGCGAGCCGTGAGTTCTTTTCCTGTCCCGCTTTTTCCCAGGATGAGAACAGGAAGATCCGTCGGTGCCACTTTCCGAATCAAGGAGAATATCTCTTTCATAGCTTGACAGGTTCCCACAAACTCTTCTGTTTCCTCAGCCGGTAGAGTTTTCTTGAGGAGAACTTCCTCTTCGAGATATTGAAAAAGCTTTCGCAAATCACTGCGTGTAAGATCGCTCAAGCTATTCGTCAAGCGGCGAAGAGCCGATTCCTTTCCCCAGTAGCTGAAGTATTCTTTGTCCTTGAAGTTCAGATGCCAGCGGCATTGAGGACATTTTTCAGGAAAAAACTTGAATGAACAATTACAATAAGGACAATTCCTTTCATCGGTTATAGACTCACGGATAAATCCCCATATCTTCAGAATATCCCCCTGGCTAATTGCGGAAAAACACAGACCCAATCCTTCACAGCTATTCCTGACGACCTTTGCACTGAGCGTCAATTCATTCATATCCTCAAGTACGATCCGCAGGCTATGGAATGTTCCGGGGGTAAACCGCTTCGCTGATACCCCTTTACTTAAATCCAGAAGGACACCCCCTAGTCCAATATTTTTCAAGGAAATGGGACATTCTTTCGTATTGAAATGTTTGATCGATACTTGTATTTTCTTGTGTGTACGGGGAGACAACCGGCTCATTAGATTTCCTCCAGACATGGGCATTTACGACGAGTAAGGGCCGATGTCTTTTAAGGCTCTATGAATTATTGACAAAGAACTTATTGTAATTATGCAAAAAGGTAGCAGGAGTTGTGATCTTTTATCTTTTTTTATGAAGTCGTCATCTTTTGCTCAGCATAGTAAGCAAAAAGTATGCCGAGTTCCGTGTTAGGGCATTTCACTTCTATTTTTAAAGAGTTAGGCCAAAATCAGAAGAAAAACATATCACAAATGAGCAAGAAAATACCATTACAAGTGGAATAAAATTGCACACTTTATGTAATATCTTGCACATGTGGAAAAAGTAAAGCAGATGTGAGAAAACGGAGTAAAGAATCCTGGTCCAGAGGACCAGGTTTTTCAGGACAATATAAAACAGGAAGTATTACAAAAGACATAATTACACCAAACCCAACTAAAGTAGCTGTCAAGCGCGGCGACAAACCTCCAATAATAACTAATACGCCTGCAAATACCATTGGCGGCATTCCAAACTCAAAGATTGACACCCGTTGCAAGCCCATGCCAATAATCAGATAACAGATAGTAAAGTTTTCCAATTCTCACTTTTCAATATTCAATCATCTGACCCCTATTATTTATTGCTTCTCAAAAACAAATTCATTCATTTGGCCGGTCTCTAAATCCACATAAAGCATTGCATTTTTGAAAATTTTACCTCGCTTGAGAATAATCTTGAAAACCTCCATGGCCTGCAGGCTTGCAATTAAACAAGGAGTCATGGCGGGGATGCCAAAAACAGACTCAGGACTTTTTGGGCTGTTTTTATTTGTCCTTTTACTGCCATAAAGATTCATCAGGCCGGGATCATCAGGGAAAATGGTCATCACCCTGCCCTCGAAACCTGCTAATGCTCCGTGCACTAAAGGAATGCCCAATTTCTTGCATATCCCTTCCAGAATGAACCGATCCGATACATTGTCCAGACCATCTACAATCACATCTGAACCGGACAGCATTTCAAATGCATTGGAGGAGTCCAGTTTCACAGAACAGGCTGATACCTTAACACCTGGATTAACAGCTTCCACAGAAGCAAGCGCTTCTTTGGCTTTTGATTTACCGAGAGTATTTTTATTGCACAGGGCCTGGCGATTCAGGTTTGTTTCTTCAAATACGTCCCTGTCCACGACTACCAAATGCCCTATTCCTATCCTGGCCAGCAATAGAACAACCTGTCCGCCCAGCCCGCCAGCGCCAATCACAACCACCCTGGATTCTGCCAACCTGAGCTGTTCCTTAAGCGATATGGTCTCCCTGTTGCGGATATATCGGCATGGACAAATTTCCTCTTTTAGAGCGTTTAAATAAACTTCATATACTTTGCAACCACATTCCTTCGCAATTTTCAGGGCATGTGCATCCTCTAAGACCAGCGCTTCGCGTCCTGACGCATCCATAACCTTTTTAGACTTTGAGCAAATAAGTTCTTGTATGTTTATCTGCTTCTCCTCACTCACTTTTGTTCCTCAAGGTCTCTACTCGCCATGGTTTTCTCACGGCGCGCACGTTCAATATTTTCCCTGGCCATGCCTAAAAAAACACGGTATGGCCCTGGTGTTCCGTAGGGAAGAAAAGCCACGCGATCGCTGGCGAACACGAAATCATAGATATTTTTTACACTTCCGTTTACAAAAACCCCTTCGATTTCTTCCGGAGGAATATGAAGTTCCACAGCAATATCATACGCTGTCTCACCTTTAGCATCGATATCTTTATTAAAAGCATATAAAAGTCCTTGCTCATCCATGTAATGACGGAGAAAACCAAATACGCGAATACTGACGCTGTGCGGTTTTGCCATATTAACCGCCTCCTATAGGCGGGAAAAGCCCCACACGTTCACCACCTTTTAACACATAATCCATGTGTTTGCTCTTCCCGTTCACCATAACGATTTTTATTTTATCACACGGAATATTTATCCGTTCGCACAACTCTTCCACTGTTATTTTCCCATCCACTGAAAAACTCATCCCTTTTACCGGGTCATAAGCGGAAACGTATTTTCGCAGGCTTGAACTTAAAAGAATTTTTAAAGGCATTTATATCTACCAAGGCAAATTTTTATTCTGGGAACAAGAAATGTAACCATTCAGCCACTAAGTCACAAAGGCACAAAAGAACTTTAATTTTAAACCGTTTTCTATCATTCTGGCGCAAACCGGACACGTAATGAATCATTAGGCTATCCAGTCTTCTCAAGTAATTGCAGAACATCTGGACTCCGGTTTTCACCGGAGTGACGATTAACTGGTTATAAATATATGCTTTTTGCAAATTCATCAAGACTAATCCACTTCTTTAATTTTTTGTATCAATACAGTGCTTTGAAAATTTGGCTGTTTTTGTTGAGATATTGCTAATTCGAAAAAGCATTATTTGAAATGTTACGATTTTGCCTGTTTTGCATTTTTCTTGCTGTAACCTGGCTATTATGCTAAAAATTCATTTTTATGGTATAAATTAATAATTGGCGCAACATTACTTTTAAAGACAAGGAGGCTACTATGTTTAAGATTATTAGGGTAAACATGTCTGACCTTTCGGTCAAAAAAGAAGATGTCCCTGACGCTTACCAAGGTCTTGGAGGAAGAGGATTAACATCCGCGATCCTGTTAGGCGAGGTAGAGCCGACCTGCTCCCCTATTGGGCCCAACAACAAACTCATTTTTGCCCCAGGCTTGTTAGGAGGTACCAAATGCGCTAACTCCGGCAGGATTTCCGTAGGAGCCAAGAGTCCTCTGACAGGAGGCATCAAGGAAGCCAATTCAGGCGGCCAGGCAGGCGGGTATTTATCCAGCCTTGGGATCTCAGCCATAATAATTGAGGGTCTGCCTGAAGATGGAAAATTATATAAATTGTTTATCAGCAAAGAAAAACAGGAACTATCCCCTGCTGATGCTCTCAAAGACATGGGAAACTATGCAACAATAGATAAGCTGAAAAATGAGTTCGGTGAAAAAGCGGGCTTTGTAAGTATCGGCCCTGCCGGCGAATGGAAACTGGCGGCTGCAAGCGTAGCTTTTACAGACAAAGAAATTCGCCCCACGCGTCATGCAGGTCGAGGAGGCCTGGGCGCAGTTATGGGTTCCAAGGGTCTCAAAGCAATTATCATTGATCCATCAGAAGGTGAAACGGCGCCCCTTGCTGACAAAGAGGCATTTAGTGAAGCTGCAAAGCGATTTGCAAAGGCATTGACAGAACACGCTGTAACAGGCCAGGGTCTTCCGACTTATGGAACAGATGTGCTTATAAACATTATCAATGAAGCCGGTGGTCTTCCCACGCGAAATTTCAGATTCGGGCGGTTTGAAGGAGCCGATAAGGTAGGAGGAGAGTCTTTAAACAAAATTACAGTTGAACGAAAGGGTGAAATAACCCAGGGCTGTATGACCGGCTGCATCATTAAGTGTTCGGGCACTTACCTCGATAAAAACGGCAAATATCTATCCAAATGGCCTGAGTATGAAACTGTCTGGGCACTGGGCCCCAATTGCGAGATCGATGATTTAGAAGCGATTGCGCGAATGGACCGTGCCTGTGACGACATCGGAATTGATACCATTGAAACAGGCAATTCAATTGCAGTAGCCATGGAAGGCGGGGTCAAAGAATTCGGGGACGCGGCCGGAGCCGAGGAACTCCTGGCGGAAATCGGCAAAGGAACACCCCTGGGTCGAATTCTGGGTTCAGGAGCAGCAGTGGTTGGAAAGGCCTTTGGAGTAAGGCGCGTTCCTGTAGTTAAAAACCAGGCTCTCCCGGCCTATGACCCAAGAGCAGTCAAAGGTGTTGGCGTAACTTATGCCACATCACCAATGGGAGCCGACCATACAGCAGGATATGCCGTAGCAACAAACATCATGAAAGTGGGTGGCGATGTTGATCCTTTGAAAGCAGAAGGACAGATTAATTTATCCAGAAACCTGCAGGTGGCAACCGCTGCCATCGACACGGCGGGTCTCTGCCTGTTCGTAGCCTTTCCGGTCCTCGATATACCGGATGCCTTCAATGCCATTGTCGATATGCTCAACGCAAAATATGGTCTCTCATTGACCGGTGATGATATTGCTTCCCTTGGACAACGGGTCCTTAAAATGGAAAGAGATTTTAACAAACGAGCCGGCTTCACAGCGGCTGATGACCGGCTGCCTGAGTTTTTTAAACTGGAAAAACTTCCGCCACACAACAAGGTGTTTGATATTTCAAACGAGGAACTAGATACGGTTTATAATTTTTAATATAGCAAACATTACAAATCAAAGGGGGGAATATCGTAATCTTTCCCCCTTTGTTTAATATATGGCCTGCATGCCCATTGAAGCAAAACGGAGAATACGCCTGATTTTGCGCTATTAAACATGCCGGAACCAAATAATAGCTATTCTCTTTTTGCTTAACCTTTGATGAACTCGTAAAAAGTCACGAATTCAATTATAGATGGCTATGGTAAAAAGTTTCATATACAAAGCGTAGTGATTTTTCAGGATCGAAGGCATACATATAGTATGTTGAGAGTCTGAAAAAATCACTGCAACGCAGTAGATGGAACTTTGCCATGACCTTTAATCTAAAAAACTCAAGTTTCGCACCCTTGATTTCTATCAATATCAAGACGGTAAGGGTTGAAAATAACATTTTTACAGCGAAATCATTTGCTTATATTTTGTAAACAGCAACCTGTGCAACA
>JAFCZU010000435.1 GCA_019314185.1 Deltaproteobacteria bacterium
CTTCTGCAAAGTACAAAGGCATCGGCCCGATTTTGATCCCAGCTTTTTGCAAGGCGGTAAGAAGAAAGACAAAAAGACCGAGCCAGAACAGCTTCTCTTTTCTTCTATCGCCTTCATTATATTGTCCCATTCTTATTTCTTTTCAGCAAGCAGAACAAGCGCTCCCCACTTTCTGCAAAACCAACTAGAAAATTGATTCATAGGTGGTGTTCTTGAGAGTGCGGCCAATTTAGGAAGTTTTTTTATCCCCAATCGAAAAGCTACGTAATCATCTTCAATATGCTTCAATGAACCAAAATAGCTGCTGAAGATTTTATGAATTTCATCGATTGAACGATATTTCAGATTATTGGGTATCCAATCACTAAAAAATTCAGCCCATTGCCTACGTGTTCTTTTGCGCTTGAGCCTTCCAAATCCCATAAATCTGAAAATCAACAGCCAGTAATATTGCAGTCTTGATCTTTCAGTAAACCAATGGGTAAAGGGAATCCCACAATGGCCATCTCTGAATGCTTCTTTGGATGGAAATATACAAAGAAGTTTGCCATTGTCTTTGAGCACTCTGCTTATTTCCGAGAGGACGTGATCTAAATCAAAAACATGTTCTAAAACCTGATTCGATACCACTAAATCAAAGAAACCATCTGTGAACGGAATTTTGCCTCCATTGATCTCTCGAATTACATCACCGAGTAATCCTTTATTCTTCACATATTCTTGAATGTTTACGCCACTTCCAGCAGAAAACAACTCAGTTCCATAAAAATTCAGATTATTTTTTCTGCCCTCTTCTACTACGACCCCTTTCCCGCAACCAAAATCGAGAACACGCCCTCCATTGTTAGAGAGAGCCGAACACCTTTTTAAAATATACTGATAATTGGGATGCAATGTCATTTACTTACCCCGTAATGAACTATTAATTCTTAAATGTATGCAGAATTCTTCATGAAGTTTTTTACCGATTGAAATTGGCCTAAGAGGATCAAAAGGCACGGGCATTACGCACCGACGGTAAACGGCGGACGGTGCTGACAATCAAGAAACGAGAGTCCAGGGTTTAAGAAGTTTGAAGTTCAAGAAGTCAATGTAAGGGAAACGCAGACAAGCAACGCGCAACACGAAATTCGTAACACGTAACGCAACCCGTTCAAATCCTATGTAATCTCTGTGATGTCTGCTTGCCCCGCAGGTTGGTATAATTGTAGCTGGGCGAGAGATAATCTGGACCCCGTGATCAATTACTGGCTATTTAACCAGGCCGAATTGGACACGACAAACTTACTGTAGCTTCAGGGTAAGTGGACTGATAGAACTTTTTCCTTCTACAATTCTTAAAAACCCATGCAGCCATTCTTCTAACTTTGTGTACCCACTCGCTTGAACTTCATTCGGGCTTGGTGGTACGGTAAGAATGTGGGTATTTTGTGCAAGATTGGGCCAGCCTTCTTCATCATTTCTAACACATGTGCCAACTTTACTACCAGTGCAGCAATTTATCGGATCATCAGCAGCCACACAATCACTATTTTGGTAATAAACACAGTCAATTAAAGCCGAAGTCCCAGACCCAGCCGTTACCTCGCTAACTATACGAGTATCAACCGCATCACGGTCTTTGGGCCGTGCACCGGCATTGGCTAACACATACGTTTTTGCGGCAGCCGCACTTGTGGCAGTATAACCAGACGGCCAGATCGCATCTGCTGCGGTAGCAGCTCTATTTAAAGCAGGCACATCACTATCCGGTAGCCCAGGTTTGAGCCGTTCTGCCGAATCAGAAAGATCATTCCAGGGATCAGTCTTGACAGCACCATTCCAGTAATTATCTGGACCTAAATAAATTCGACTGTCAGTTTCTATACCGGCGCATATATACATAGGAGAGGATTCAATATCTGTTTCAATAAGATAGTTGCCAACAACTGAGACTCTAATTTCCCCCTTGCCACCTTCATAATCCAGGGTCATTATTGCCCATTTATAGTCATACATAACATTGTTAGCAATAGCTACATCCCCCGCAGTAATGAATGGATTTCTATCGTAATTATGAGCAAAAATGTTATTTACAATCATTACATTCTTAGACCCTGTTGTTCCGTCGTTAAAAGCTGTCGTGTTAAAACCCTTTGAATGCATCCCCTTAAGATGGATAGAATACGCCAAACCCTCACTAAATATATTATTAGACCATGTTGTATTATTACTACCGTTTTCTATATTTTCATCAACGCCCCAACTAAAAGAGCAATGATCTATTACAATATCAGTGGCAGAAGTCCAACCCCTTTCAACATTATAAGACCACAGGGTCGCAAAGGTATCTGCGTTGTCAGGATCATCGACATTATCTCCCAAACGAAATCGTATATGCTGGATTAAAATATCATGGCAATTACGTTCAATTTTAACGGGAGCGCCCGAAATTGTGATACCTGGCGATGGAGCAGTTTGACCCGCGATAGTTATATATGACCCTTTAGTTTTAGCATAATTCCCAGTAAAACCTCCTATAGTTATTCCACTTTTAAGTTCAATATTTCCTGAAACCTCAAAGATAATTACTTTCGGGCTATTCTGGTTCTCAAGCGCATCTCGAAGTGATCCAGGGCCAGAATCATTCAAATTCGTTACCTTGTAAACAGTGGTTTTCGGCGTACTCAGGTGACGGCCGCTTCCTGCTGGGGTGTCTATGCCAAATCCCTGTTGCCAAGGTGAGTTTGGTATGACGGTCAGGGAATAGCTATTATTAGCAAATAATACTAATACAAAGACAGTTAACAGCACAAAGTTCTTTTTCATGGTTCTTCCTCCCATTTATATTTTTTAAAGTTATTTCAAGAAGTTCGCTCGGTCAAACATGCCTGTTGAAGTAAACTATCAAATTGTTTATCCTAAGGCTTTGTAGGCCAAGCAAAAAAGGTGCCAGAAAGTGTCATTGATTTGTATGCAAACAGATACAGGTTTTGAAATTTTGGTTATGGCGCTCTCTAACCGTGAACCTTGGAACTTTGAACCTGAGTAGTTGCTGACTGCCGCCATTTCTCCCTAACCTCCTCCTCAACCACTGACCTGTCCAGACGGTTCTGTTCATCCCAGACCAGGGCGCAGGCGGAACATGGCGCTGCTGGCATGAAGTGCCCAGACAAGACCGGCTGTTTTGTCCCTGTATCCACGCTTTAAGACCATCTTACGGAAAAATTCAGCCACTGGCAAAAGCAGCAGGCAATGCCATTGCATTCTAACACCTCTCTTTACCAATCGTTTACTCTGATTCTGGCAGTAAACTGTGCTCTTTTCCATTCTCTCTTTATAAGATTCGTCATTGAGATGCCACATCATTTCTTTGAGTTGACCAATGCTCTCTGGCGCCCCATCTATTAGGCAAACCTCGTGTACGCTGTTTTCAAAAAGGTGAAAACCCCGCCGGGCCAGTTGTGGATTGTTCCAATCCTGCCATCCCCCCCCTTTCATGGGGCGGTGCAGAAAAAAATTGAGGCGATGATATCGAAAGGCGTTGAACTGAGTACTCCGAATGGCAGCTTGCATCTCCCTGGCAAAAAAAGGCGGCACCCTCTCATCCACATCAATGTGCAACAGCCAGTCCGAAGTCGCGACTTTGATACCACGGTTCCTTTGCGCCGCGAAACCTCCAGCTTCTAAATTCAACCTTTGTTCCACAAGCTTGACTTTGGATCCTGCCAAACGAACGATGTCTGTTGTGGCATCCGTTGAGCCGTCGTCCACAATGACAATCTCGTCCACCCAAGGGATGAGATGGTCCAAAAAATAGGGCATGTCCTTTTCTTCGTTGTGGCTGATGGACACGACGCCGAGGGTTGGATTGTTCGAATTCATAATAAATAATTACCCACAGAATGACACAGAAAAACACAGAAAACAAATCACAATTGAAAAAAAAGTTTTTTCTACATTCGGTGTATTCCGTGTGTTTAGCGGATAATAATAGCTTTCTTAAACAACCATACGTTCATGTTCAAGCTTCGGGTAGTGTCCGAAATTGATAAGCAAACCCACTCGAATACCCGTCGCATTCAAATAATTCAGTATCTGTGCGCGATGCTCATCCACTATTTTGGATACAGCTTTTAATTCCACAATCACCTTATCAAAGCAAATCAGGTCCGGCTTGTATGTCTGCTTCAGCAACCGGCCTTTGTATGTCAACTTCAAGGGTGTTTGCGCAACGAACGGAACGCCACATAGCTCAAGTTCGATCTCCAAACATTCCTGGTAAACTTGTTCGAGGAAGCCGCACCCTTTATCCTTATAGACTTCGAAGCATGCGCCAATTATTTGATATGTTTCATCGCCATGGACCAGCGAATCACCTCGCTTATTCATGTTTTAACCTTTCCGTGTGTTCCGTGTGTTCCGTGGGAAATACCTTTTTCGTCGGAAAGCCAAAAGCAGTGGCTTGATGATTCGATCGATCAATTTTGACATAGTGAGTTTGTAAGTTGCTGTCACACAGTTTTTTGTCTTTCGGGAACGGCTTATTCCCGGCTTCGGAGGGTTGTACATTGCCTCATCCGTATATCCGAAATGGTTCGCTAACTGCTTTACACTGTCATGAAGCTGAACGGTGAACATCGAATCATTGGACCATTTATTCAGTGATCTGCTGTGGACATCATCGCCGACCTTGTCATCGTAGTCCACGCCGATAAAGCTACAGACTTCCTGAAACGTCTGCTTTGGTTTTGCAATCAAATCTTCATACCGCACCAGATGGAATTTATCCTTCCCGACCATTGCCTTAAAAGAAAGAAGGTTGCGATAGATCTGCGCCCACCCGAATTGACGCTTTTCCGGCGGGGTGAAGAATCTCTCATACGCCGAATAGAGGACTGACATTGGATTGCGCACCAGGCCTATGATTTTTACCTGATAATCCGTGTTTTCAATCCACTGCAGCATTAGTGAGAGGGCTGCCCATTGGGCAAGATATTGCGGGGACTTTTCAAA
>JAFCZU010000436.1 GCA_019314185.1 Deltaproteobacteria bacterium
TGTAGATATCTGGTATTCACCTGATGGCAGCTATTCATACCACTGGGAGCAACGAAATATCAGAGATGCTATCTACCGTCATGACAACGCTCCTCATAAGAAATGGCGAAATGTCTCAACCTTTCCCAAACATTGTCATGATGGCAGCCAGCTAAATGTTACTGAAAGTTTCCTGTCCGATGATTCTGAAAATGCAGTCGAAGAATTTCTTCGACTTGTCAGAAAGCGAATGGTCGCTGAGCAGATAGCTACAAAAGAAGACAGATAAAACCAGATGATTGAATGCAAATCAAAAAGGATACAAAAGTAAAAGTTCAATATCGTCCTGAGTTGGGTTCCGGCACGGTGCTTCAGGTGGCGGAAGCCCCGGGTTTTGAAAAAGATGGCAAGAGATTTCTGGAAACCTTCCCACAAAACTTTCTTACGCCGGTGGCTGATATCTTTCAGCGTTATCAGAACAATGAATCCGATCACCCGACAGATTTTTTTTTAAAACAATTGGCCTACCAGTTGCCACTCGAAAATTTGGGCGGCGAACTCTCCAATAGCAAAACAGACCTTCTTCCTCACCAGATTCTATTAACACATCAGATTATTAGCGCGTGTAGGCGGAAATTCTTGATTGCAGATGAGGTTGGCCTTGGGAAAACCATTGAAGTGGGAATGATTATTAAGGAGCTGCTGTCACGTGGAGAAACCAGGAGAATATTAGTCATATGTCCAGCAGGCCTGACTGTGAACTGGCAGAACGAAATGAAAGACTGCTTCAGGATTTTTTTTGACATATTTGGCCGGGACTTTTCTGATGCTAAGCCTCACGCATGGGAGCGGCACAGTTTAGTAATCGTTTCCATAGACACGATCAAGAAGCCGCGGCGTTTGGAAAAAATGATGACAGGGCCAGACTGGGACTTAATAGTTTTTGATGAAGCCCATCACTTGAGCAGGAAGAGCTACGGCAAAAAGATAGACGTCACCCAGAATTACCGATTGGCAGAGAAAGCCAGGGGGAAAGCCCGTGATATCCTCTTTCTGACAGCTACTCCTCACCAAGGGAATGCTTATCAATTCTGGTCATTGATCCAGCTTTTAGACGATCAACTTTTTGAAAAGCCCGAAGCAATGCTGGATCATAGAGGTCTCCTTGGAAGAGTTATGTTCCGGCGCACAAAAAAGGAAGTCGCAGATGCCCAAGGTAATCCGATTTTTATGCGAAGGCAGGTGCATACCCAAAAATTTCAACTCTCTATGCGTGAACAAAGATTTTACGACAGGCTGACCGAATACTTAAGAGAAGGATATGATGCTGCTGGCGCAGGGCAAGACAAAACCACCAAACAGCAGCGGGCAGTCGGCTTTGTTATGGCAACCTTTCAAAAAATTATGTCCTCCAGCCCAAGGGCCATTAAACAAGCTCTGAGACGCCGTCTGATTGCTCTTTATGCGCGGAAACAAATGTCCCTCGAAAGTGGAGCTTATGGAGCCATAACTAGGCCGGAAATATCATCCAAAATCATAAATTATCAAGAAAAGATGCGGATCATAGTTGCTGAGTTGCTCTCCTATCAGGGCGCCACCATTGATTATATGGAAGCAGATTCATATATCACCAGACTTAAACAGCGACTTATGAAAAGACCCCGGTTTGAGGAAGAAGTCACCCATTGGGCGTTGGATGCCATGGAAACAGGAAATGGAATCATTGAAGCAACAGCCAATATTCCTAATGAGGAAAAAAAGATAAAAAAACTTATAGAGCTTGTGGATGAAGGGCCTGACCGGAAATTTGAAACATTGATTCGTGCCATTGAACAGATCAGAAGGGAAAATAAGAATGAGAAGATGATCATCTTTACCCAGTACCTGGAAACCCTCTATTTTCTTCAAGATGAGATAGGTAAATATTATGATCCTAAGAAGATTGCAATTATTAAGGGCGGACCGTTGGAGGATAAAATTGCATCTTGCGAATCTTTCTGGAATGAAGACGGCGCTCAGTTCCTCATTTCCACCTCAGCGGGTGGTGAGGGAATCAATCTTCAGGTTTGTCGGATTCTCTTCAACTATGATCTTCCCTGGAATCCAATGGCGGTCGAGCAGCGTATTGGCCGGATTCACAGATACGGCCAAACAGAAACCGTCCAAGTTTACCACCTCGTTGCCGAAGAAACCATAGAAGAGAAAGTTTACACAATTCTCGAGAAAAAACTTTTTGAGATAGCAATGACAATTGGAAAAGCGGACCCTGTCACAGGTAGCGTGAGTGAAGATTTCCGGTCAGAAATACTTGGATATCTGGGATCAAGCACAAATTACACATCTCTCTACAGGGAGGCTCTTTTAAATCGAAACTACGAAAGGACTGAACAAGAAATCGCTGAAGCTATCCAGGTAGCGAAAAATGCCAGCGAGGCTCTCCGACAACTCACTCTGGATCTCTCAACATTCAATTTGGAATACTACAGGGAACTGGAAGGGAAATTTACACTGGAAAATCTTAAACGATTTACGGAAAAGGCGATCCTGCGACTGGGTGGAGCTTTTATTCCTTCTGGAGATATTATTCAAATAACTGTTCCTCCGGTTTTAAAAAAATATCCTGATGTGGTATCCCGTTATGAAAATGTCAGCTTTTCCAGAAAAACCGCTACCCGCAAGAAAAATGTAGATTTGCTTGGAATCGGGCATCCGCTCATAGATGCCTTATTAGACTTCTATAAAAGCGAATCTGTGCCGGGGGAATTGTTGAATATCAGATGTGATAACGTACTCCCATGCCTGACAGCTCGATATATCTTTACACTTGAATTTGAAAATGGAACCAAACGCGAATTGTATCAGAATTTCTTGATTGAGGGAAAAGAAGAATTAAGCGATTTAGATTTTTTGGTTTGCGATGATTTCAGAGTAAATGAATCGCTGAAGCCTTTATCATTTATTGAGGATAAAATGAAGATGTTTACCCAAAATCATAAAGCAAAGATCCGCTCAAATTATGATGGTGTTATTAATGTCCGACACAAGTGTGTTGGTATTCAAGCTGTGCATTGAAAGATGCGGGAATGAGGGGCAGGTCTACGTTTGACTTTTTATAAATAACTTGACCCCTTGCCCACTGGTTGAACCTATTGTCTTTTTTAATCTCTAAAATACTTTTCAATCAAGCTGGATAAAATGAATTCGCATTATCCGAAATACTATAGTGATGGCGAGGTTCCATCGGATCGAAACCAAAAGATAATTGATAGTGATCCGGCTTTGTTACATTACGCTGAAACGGCTAAAAAAAGCTTTAAATGAGCAAGGTGTTGGAACCAAGACTTCTGTGGGTTATGGATATTTGTAATCAATGCAAGTCTTTGAATATTACGGGCAGATGTCTGAAAACGGGCAATTAAACTTGCCGGATGAACTAAAAAAACAGTTAAAGCCGAAAACAAAACTGAGGGTCATGATATTCCTGGAAAAGAATGAGCAAGACTGGAAAAATATGACGGCAATGAAATTTTTCCAGGGTTATGCTGAAGAGGACAAGATTTATGATGACTTATAATTTTGGAGATATCCTGCTTATCCGATTTCCTTTTACCAATCAATCACGGATGTCAAAAAGGCCTGCATTAGTCCTTTATGATGACGGGGACATGGATATACTGCTTTGCAGGGTGACAACCAGGCCATGCTTCTCAGTTGCTGACTTCGTCCTTGCCTATTGGAAAGAATCCGGCCTGTTGAAGAAGTCGTATATTCGTCTTGGCAAAATGGCTACTATTCAAAAAGATATGGTTGATAAAAAGCTTGGCCAATTATTATCTGCTGATTTGATGAGAATAAAAAATATCTTAAGGCAGATGTTCGATCTATAGAACTGCTCAAAAAAGCCCTTGTTTATGGTTATATTGCTTTTTTGCGAGAAGTGGCAAGATATACATTGAGCAGAGCAGAAGGGTGTTTTTCCAAGAGAATCAGTTTGTTCATTGGGGAGAATGGAACTTTGGTTCGCTTTGGTATGTATTCCCACGCCGGAGCATGGGAACGAGAACACAGTTTTATGTTTTGATCAACCGTTAACCGTTAACTGTGAACCGTAAACCGTTTTTCTACCATTCAATCCCTAACATCAGACAGTTCAGCCCACTGCCGATTCCCAGAAATCCGACAAGATCGTTTTTTATCAGAAACTCACGTTCCGATGCT
>JAFCZU010000437.1 GCA_019314185.1 Deltaproteobacteria bacterium
ATGTATAATGGATAAATATGAAATTATTATTTACTGGAGTGATGAAGATCAAGCCTTTATTGCTGAAGCTCCAGAGCTTCCTGGTTGCATGGCTCATGGTGATACTCACGAAGCCGCACTAACCAACATCAAAACAGCGATGGAACTTTGGATGGAAACAGCAAAAGAGTTTAATGACCGTATTCCTGTTCCACAAGGCCGTCGTCTTGCTTTTGCCTGAGCTGTAAAGGGTACCGAACAACGCCATGCACTCAGATGGGCAGGGTCGGGGCGTTTTTCTCTTTTGCTTATTTCAGCATAAAACTTCGCTTTTACCAAGACCTCATTGGCTTTGGGCGCTGGTGATGCGGAGACGTTCGGCGGGAAAATGGCCTTGCACCTACCAAAGAGAATGATATCCCAATGATAGACAAAGACATACCTTACGAGTATTATGGTTGGTGGCGGATCATTGAAACTTCACAGTGGTCTATGGACCACATCGACATTATCGGGACGGCGCTGATTTCGCTAACGGGACATGATGATCGATTGAGGATGTTCGCTCTTCTCGCTCACGTAAACTGCAAGCCCACAAAGACGGGCGTGTCGTTTACATGGCAAGGTGCTTGGGAATACGATCCTGTCTCCGGAACCGGGAGCGTGAAACTTCGCAAGGATGGACGCCTCGCGGGTAGGATCAGGATTAAAGACGGAGATGAAAGCACTTTTGTCGCAGAGAGAGCGGAGGAGCCGGACGAACCTATCCACGATCCGCCAAGCTACCGGGATAAATGGCGACGCAGGTGGTAAATGTGAGAATACGAGGTTTGGCCTATGGAAAAAATGTTGAAAGTTGATAATGATTTCACTCCCTGCGCCGTTACTATCGGAGATGAGCTGTTTCCAAATGGCATTTTCGAGTTTAATATCACAAAAATTTTCGAGTATATTAAAAAAAACTCTGACAGCATCACTCTTGAAGAAGTAGAGGTAAGCGATTTTTTCAAAGGTTTTTCATCTATCAACGAGTCTCATATGGATTCGGTTGAGATTTCTATGCCGGTAATATTGGCAGAAATTTCTCCTGGGCAATATAACTTGATTGATGGCAACCACAGAATGGAAAAAGCGCGTAGGATGGGAATAAAGAGTGTGCTTGCGTACAGACTGAATGTTGAGCAGCACATGAGATTCTTGACTAACAAAAAGGCTTATGTAACCTACATTGAATATTGGAACAGCAAACTGAAAAAGTGAAAAGAACAGAAAAAAGGAAATTATTCCCCATATTCTTCAAAGACCAAAACAAAATCTCCTGGCGTAATTGCCGAACAATCGCATACACTCTAACAAGCAGGGTCGGGCGGCTGTAACATTTGCCTGGTTTGAGTAAAACGTAGCATTTACAAATATCCCTTTCCCTGCTTGTAGGTGATGCGGAGACGTTCGGCAGTAGAATGTATTCTATGTTAATAGCCATGACGCGACCTATACTGCGAGTGTTAAAATGATTGAGATAATTCCCCACAGTGATTCTTTTAGAGGAAGCTATCACGTTCCATCAGTAGTGGATACAGATACATATTTATGCATTTATAATGAGGTCTTTGTCGAAAATTGGAATCAACATATTAAGAAAATGAAGGCGGGTTCTTACTTCATCAAATCGAAATGGTTCCCGGAGGAATCTGAGCCAGCTAATGGTGTATCTCTTGAAACTGTAAAGGAAGCCGCGAAGAAATTAGCGCGTAAACTGGATTCTGGTGTATCTCTTGAAACTCTTTCCCGCGAAGAAATAGAAATGGTAGAGGGTGCCAGGAAAGCTAGCGAATTCACTGAACATAGACGAGGCAAAAAAGGTCGATATTTTCAAAAACTGGTAGATCATTTTGACAGGGAAAGAAAGCTAATTATCTGTCATAATTCCAAATTCTATACCTATGAAATAGAAACTAAATTTGCGGACCATATTTCAATCTATCTGATCGAAGAAAGTGAGATAACCAGTATTTTGAACAATCTCTATCTCAGAATAAGAAAAGGAAATCGTGTCGTCTGTAGACAACGGCTGTTTCGTGATTTTGAAACAGATGATGAGGACTAAATCGCCCAACGAATGCGCTTGAGCTGGACTGGGCAAAGCCGTGCCGCTTTTGAAAGGCAGCATTTGACCGATAGTTTTTACCTTTATCATAGTTTTTCGGTTATCGTTGCCCAGCCACTCAGCTTAGCTGTTCGGCAGAGTATAAATATTGTATCTCTACATAAGAAGTTTTAAATTATGAGGTAGAAAAGTAATGTGGAATTATCGAGTAGTACGAAAAAAAACTGTCCTTGCAGATCCTAAAAGCAAAAAAGAACGAACCTATTTCACTTATGCCATACATGAAGCATATTATGATAAAAATGGAAAAGTTGGTTCGATTACTCAAGAATCAATTAATCCATTTGGCGAAAATGTGGAAGAGCTAAGACATTCTTGGGTCATGATGGCAGAAGCTTTTGGTCAGTCTATTTTAGACTATGACAATATTCCTGAACCTGGCTACGAAAGAAAAGAAGATCCTATTGGAACCATACTTGATGAAAGAATGAAAAAACTGGAGACTGGTGATGAAGAACTTATTCCGTGGGACGAAGTAAAAAGGAACATGGAGGAAAAACATGGACATTTAGACGAAGAACAATATGAAAAAGAAGTCGAAAACGAGAGAAAGAAAAAAGAGAAAATTCATGAAGATTATTTTATAGGGGTTTCGCCATTAGAGAAGCTTATTAAAAACTTGCACTTAGACTATAAGGAGTATCTCATACGAGACAAAGCTGAAAACCCATAGAACTACAAAGAAGATGCCGAACAAAAAAAATGGAGCTGACCACAAAATCCGAGCCGATTTTCGGTAAATTCAAAGACTTAGGCGGCTTTTGTGGCGGCTCATTTTAGACGAACCCCGCAGTAAGATGCAAAGTTAGGCGCAATTAGGATGGCATTTTCTGATAAAACATGACAGAAATTTTATTTTTAACAGTCTATTAAAATAAAGAATATTTCAAGAAAAATAATTGTCAGTAAAAAATTATGAACTTGTAAAAAGTCGAAAATCACAATTGCTACCGCAATAT
>JAFCZU010000438.1 GCA_019314185.1 Deltaproteobacteria bacterium
TAATAATTCAATTTTTTCATCAAAGAAATCAACAGTCCAGTCTTTATATCCTTTGTAAACAGTACCCGGGATATTATTTACTAACAATCTGTACTTCTCCTCGCTCTCTCGCAGCACTTCCTCGGTCTGTTTTCGCTCAATTATGTGCCCCAACCGCTCGGCAATAGCATTGATTAGACTTCTTTCTCCTTCGATGAAAGGATCTTCATCTATTTCAAGCTTTTCTTCCAAATAACAGACTTCTAAAGTCCCCTTTAGTTTTCCATAAACGAATATGTCACTTGTTTGCTTCCAGTTAGTTTGTTTGAAGTTTTCCGTTTTGTACTCTTTCCCATTCAGTAAAATTCGGGAGCAAGTGACTTCTGGATACTGCCAGGAAGGGGGAATAATATCGACTACGCCTTGAAAGATTTCATTTAATGATATATCCGGCCGGTCAACAAGCTTGGAAATGCTGTAAAGGCAATTCAACTCTTTGACTCTCTCACCAAGGGCATATGTTTTCTGTTGTAGCGCCTCCTCGGCCTGCTCGCGCTTAATTATATCGACTTGTAGTTGTTCGTTAACATCACGTAATTCAGCAGTGCGTTCAATAACCCGCTGCTCCAGTTCTGCATTGGCCTGCTTCAGTTGTTCCCGGTTCATTGCATATTCCATGGCAATACTCGCAATATGTGCCGCCCCCCGGATTAATTCAATATCTTCTCTTGCGGGACTCTTGGGCTGACGATAATAGATTGCAAACGTCCCAAGCACCTTGGAATCCGAACCAATGACAGGCTCTGACCAGCATGCCCTTAAACCAGCTTTATCAACGGCAATAGAAGTAAAGTTTTTCCAGTTGGGATGAATGAGAATGTCCTCTACAATGAAACGTTTTGCTGTAAATGCAGCCTCCCCGCAAGAACCCATACCCATGCGTACCGGTGTGCCGTTTACAGCCTTGCGAAAGAAATCAGGAAGGCTGGGAGCAGCGCCATGGCTCAACCGGCCGCTTTTCTTATCGACCAAAAGTATAGAGCAGAGTATCTCATCACGCAGCTTTTCAATGGTCAAGCAAAGTGCATCGAGCACTTCAGAAAGCGGCTGATTTTGCGCCAGCTTCTTAAACACCGTACTTACTCCGCTGATTTGAAGTCCCGGATGCTTTTCTGGATAGACTATTTCTTGTTGACTGGAATCAGCCATCTATTCAATCCTTTGTTTTTTTCTATTACATTAAGTTTTATAATCTATTTGCCAGGCTAACATAAACGGACTAATTGCTGGCTTTTTCACGCCTATTATTTTTAGATACCTTGCCAAACCTCCAAATATCTAATGGTTCCAAACCTTTTGATACGATTAACGTACCTGGATCACAGCTTGAACATTTTTATGAAATCCTGCTATCCCCCCGACCCTACATATTGTGTTTTTTCATTCCCCCTTAATCCGGTGTTAAATAGAAGATACCTTGCCTGTATCAAAGTCGGAAAATCAGCTGAATTTATTGAAGATTTCTTATCCTAATCATTACACTTTAAGATAAATACCTATTCCCCTACTTTTCACTTTCCCCTGCTTTTTTAACTCATGAACAATATTGACAATTTTTTTATTATCAAACCCTGTTTTATCTTTCAATTTTGAAATGTCGACACCATTTTTGTGTCTTCTGATAATCTTCAAAACTGCTTCTGTCATCATCAGAGATTTTGCCCTGCGCTTAGCAATCTTGCGCTCACGAGCCCTCTTTTTAGCTTCCCCGGCCGCCTTGACCCTTTCAAGTTTTTCGACTTTTTTGGCAAGGTTTTCTGTCTCTTTGGATAGGATCTTTAGAGTATTTGACATGAATGATAGCACAGACTTTAGATTTGTTGCTGTAATTTTTTGTTCAGCCAAATTCCTTGTCAAGAAAGGCAGCAACCCATCTTCTGTTGTTTCATAAGTGGTAAATCTGCTTGAACAAATAAGACATTGTCGCCGACGTCTGACGGCAATTCTGTCTTTTGATAGCCTTGAATCAATTACTTTATTATCAGTCTTTCCACAACTTGGACAATTCATAAACTGATTCCTTTCATATCTCTATTTTGCGCATAATATTGCGGGGTTTATTGTGTGACCGTAACATTATCAAATATCACGCACAGTTGCCAAATGTGGTGTGTCTCAGATAATGAAAAGATGAATTTATGGAGCGATTTGCCAGAGATTCATCAAGCCAATTCGGTGTAAAAATAGCAGATTCGGAACCCCAATCGTGCAAATTTTATGGCTTCAATTTTTCAAGGTTCAAGGCAGAAACATTGACTGGCTATTAAACGGCAATCGAGAAGAATTTATGTGTCTGTTGGCATGAATTGTTTATGGTTATCCTAAAAGTTCCCGAACTGCATTTAAAAGCTCTTCTCGTGCAACAGGTTTGGCAAATGTATGCCAATAACTATTTCTCCTTTCCTTCATCCAGCACTTTTCTGATGGTTCTTGCGATCTGGTCTCTAACAATAGGTTTCATAAGAAATTCGCGAATGCCCAAAGCTTTGGCCTTGTTTGCGTCTGTTATTTCGCTGAACCCTGTACAGAGTATAATCGGAATATCAGACCTTATCTCTAAAAGTTTAGGGGCCAATTGAACACCGGTCATATTCGGCATGGTCATGTCGGTGATGACAAGATCGAATTTATCAGGACCTGCTCTGAAGGCTTCTAATGCATCCAGACTGCTTGTGCGAATTGTAACCTGATACCCAAGGCGCTCTAAAGTCTGTTTTACCATGAAAACAATCTGCTCTTCATCGTCCACAAGCAAGATGCTTTCACTACCTTTCCGGATAGGTCCTGCGGATACGATTTCCGGTTTAACAGGTTTTGTTTCAATCAGGGGAAAGTAGATATGAAATGCAGTCCCTTTACCGGGCTCGCTGTACACTTCAATATTTCCCCCATGGCTTTTGACAATCCCGTGTATGGTTGAAAGACCCATGCCTGTACCTTCACCAACCGGTTTTGTGGTAAAATAGGGATCAAACATTTTCTCCATAACCGCTTTGTCCATGCCATGGCCGGTATCGCTCACTGTAAGTTTGATATATGTGCCGGGGTGAAGATTTAGA